>JAFOTA010000244.1 GCA_017421145.1 Treponema sp. | reverse complement strand
TCACGTTGGATTATGACAGCAGCGGAAACGTCATTCCTTGCTATAAGGCAACAGATAATAATAAGTACTATGCAATAAGATGGGACTTTGACGGAAAAGCGGAGAACATATCCACGACAGGAACGGGAGTGTTCAGGCAGCACCTCATAAACTACGGAACTACAAATCCGACAAAAAACGCAGACGGAACCTACACGTATGGCAGCGTTGAAAATGAGACGTACTGGTTCGGAAGCTATGATATAAGGGGTGATTCCGCATACAGCAAGGGAAAGCTCTACCTCTCATACCAGGTTGGTTTTGACGTTGATGACGCAGTAAAAGCAGGCGTAACAGCCAATACAACTGCCAACACGATTACAGGTGCAGGCTCAACAACGGCATACAACAAAACGGTTGCCGACGATATAGTAAAAGTGCTGGACACATGGAAACTTGAAAACTTCCTTAACCATGCATACGGAAACACAAGCGGACTTGACAACATAAAGACTACAAACACTGCATTGCACGGTCTTGCTTACAACGCAAATGATGCAACCACAAACTGTGGCGGCACCACTAAACTGAATTTTGTTACGGTTCAGGTACGCTACAACAGCAACGACACAAAGATTCTCTGCAGCGACATCGAATATTTCCGCTTCAACCTCAGGGACGTAAGCGGAACAGGATACTGCCGCATGATGGATACTGTTTTGGACAAGGACGGAAGCACAACCATCGGAGGAATCTACAACCAGTGGGCAAGCTCAGGAAATGCAATCGACCAGAGCGGCGTAAGCACCAAGATTTCTTACAACGGAGCTGATGCCTATAGGGTCCACGCAGGAACATCATGGACAGGAACAAACACCCGTTACATGGGACGCATTGATTACCGCTCAACACCTGCAAATCCAAACTGGATTTCTTCTACCAGCGACAAAAACAATGCGACAATCTTCAGTGTAACTGAAGCCGACTCTACAGATTACCGCAATCCAGAGTCTGATATTGTAGAAAAATAATCCGCCTGAAACCACAAGGCAAAAACAAAGCCATGCACCTAAATAACAGATGCATGGCTTTTTTATATGCAAAAACATCATGAGAAGTAGACAGAACGTTCATTATAATGAGTCAGGCATATATCCTGACAGCATCTCCTAAAGCAGCCTTTCCAGCTTTTCCTTTATGAATTCGCACTTTGTCGTAAGGTCTATGGAATCCATCTGTATGAACATCTGCGACGGATTTTTTGGATTCGGGCGTATCGTCTTCGGATAAAGCCTGAGCAATGCCATGAGCTTGTCTATGCTGACCTTTGTAACATCCTCGAACGTGACCGTTGCAAGATGATTGTGCTCTATAAGAGAAACAACGCCAAGTCGTGCGCAAAGTATGCGGATTTTCGCAAGGTTCAGGAGACTGTTGACCTCTTCAGGCACTGGGCCGAATCTGTCGAACATTTCCTCATGTACGGCTTCAAGCTCCTTGTCCGACCTTATCATGGCTACTTTTTTATACAGCTCCATCTTTGTCTGCGCGTCCGCAATGTACGAATCAGGTATAAACCCGGAATATTCAAGCTCAAGAAGAACTTCGCTCGGTGCTTTCCATGATGATGTGCTCAAGCGTTCGATCGCTGCATTAAGAAGGCTCAGGTACATCTCAAAACCAACCGCACAAACTTCGCCGCTCTGGTCACGCCCAAGCAGATTTCCTGCACCACGGATTTCCATATCTTTCATGGCAATCTTGAATCCGCTTCCAAGCTCCGTGAAATCAGAAATGACCTGGAGCCTCTTCATCGCTATTTCCGAAAGAACCATATTCTCAGGATAAAAAAGATATGCATACGCCTGACGGTCACTTCGCCCCACGCGCCCCCTGAGCTGATAAAGCTGGCTGATTCCGTACATGTCCGCACGGTCGATTATTATAGTGTTTACGTTTGGAATGTCGATTCCGTTTTCTATGATCGTAGTGGCCACAAGAACATGGAATCCTCCGTTTTTGAACCTGCGGAATATTTCGTCAAGCTCTTCGCCGGACATCTGGCCATGTGCAGCGTCAACGAGCATTTCAGGAACTATGCGTTCGATCATGCGCCTTGTTTCGTCAAGCGTCTCAACCCTGTTATGGAGGAAAAATACCTGTCCGCCCCTTGAAACTTCACGTCTGATCGCTTCGGCAACTTTCGCATCAGAAAATTCCTCTATCACCGTCTCAATCGGCTGGCGGTTCTGCGGCGGCGTAGTAAGCAGTGACATGTCGCGGATTTTCAAAAGGCTCATGTGCAGGGTTCTTGGAATCGGGGTCGCACTCATTGTAAGGCAGTCAACGTTGGTCTTCATGACCTTGAGCTTTTCCTTGTCCTTCACTCCGAAACGCTGCTCCTCATCGATAATCATAAGTCCAAGATCCTTGAAAACCACGTCCTTCTGGATGATTCTATGTGTGCCGATCAAAATGTCCACTTTTCCTTCCGCAAGAAGAGCCAGCACTTTTTTCTGTTCCTTTGCATCGACGAACCTGGACATATGCGCAACCCTTACCGGGAAATTCTTAAAACGCTCGACCGCATTTTCATAATGCTGTTCAGCAAGGATTGTCGTAGGAGCCAAAAATGCAACCTGCTTTCCGCCCATCACTGATTTGAACGCAGCCCTAAGCGCAATTTCAGTTTTTCCGTAGCCCACGTCGCCGCATACGAGCCTGTCCATCGGAACCGGTTTTTCCATGTCTTCCTTTATTTCCTGAGTGGCGGCAAATTGATCCGGCGTATCTTCATAAGGAAAAGCAGCCTCAAACGCAGCCTGCCATTCAGTGTCTTTAGGGAACGCATAGCCGCGGGAAGCCTGACGCTTTGAATACAAATCGATGAGTTTTTCAGCAATCTCCTGAACCTGCTGCTGGACTTTCGCTTTTCTTGCGCTCCAGCTTTTCGAACCGATCCTGTCAAGAACCGTATGCGCACTGTCACCACCGATGTACCGCTGCACAAGATTGACCTGCTCTATCGGTATGAAAACATATTCCTGACCAAGATACTCAAGCTTTATGAAATCTTTTTCCGTTCCAAGTGACTTTATGCGCTCGATTCCCTTGAAAAGCCCGATGCCGTAGTTTGCATGCACGACGAGATCACCCGGATTCAGCTCCATGAAAGTGTCGATCGGCTTTGATTTTGCCTTGCGCATTGATTTTGGAGCCGCTTTTCTGCGCCCGAAAATCTCATTTTCCTGAATCACAAGGATTTTTTCACCTGCGATTGCGAATCCTTCGGTAAGCGGATGCTGGAAAACCTGAACCGGATGAAGGCCGTCATCCCTTTCCGCAGTAAATTCCTTGACCACTTCCGAAATGCGCACTGCCTGGTTCGGATTGTCTGCAAAAATATAGATGCGCCATCCGTCGTTCTGCCGGGCAGATATTTCTTCAAGAAAATAATTTATGTTTCCAAGGAAGCTCAACGCAGGCTCGCTTTTTATCCTGGCACCGCTAAGCAGATTCTCCCCTTCACTTTCTATTGCATCCATGGAATTCACGGCACAAAAGCGTATGAAGCGTTTTTTTGATTCCATGAGCGGAACTATGTCAAGCAGAAGATATTTAGGCGGAGGAACCGGAAGACTTTGGCGTGCAATCCTGTATGCGGCGGTATAATCCTTTTCGAAAACTCCCTGTCCGTTCAAAAGCCTTTCGTAGCCGAAACAAAAAACGGTAGTCCCGTCATCGATGTAATCAAGGACAGAATAAGGCTTTTCCCACAAGATTCCGTAAAAAAGCTCCTCTCCTTCGCTCTCACCGTTAACCATCAGCTCGGTGATTATGCGGTCTTTTTCTTCAAGCGCTTTCGGGGTGAATGCAAGCTGCACGTTGCTTTGGCCTGCATCCTGAAAAGAAATGCCCGGCTCTCCGTTTTCCGCCCCTGCATCTTCTTTTTCATGGGCTTCCTGGCCGTAAAGATGCTTTTTTCTGTCAAATTCGGCGAAATTGTTAACTATGCCGTTTTTTTCAGCATCGTCAAGGATTGATTCAAGCTTTTTTGAAAGTTCGTCAGTCCATAAAACCTCTTTCATCGGATATATTAATATTGACTCAAGGTTTCCTGTAGTGGACTGGCTTTCAACGTCGAAGGTCTTTATGCGGTCAATCTCATCGAATTCAAAAACAATCCTGTAAGGCTGATTTTCACCCGGCATAAAAATGTCGATTACTTCACCGCGCAGTGCAAACTCACCTTTCATTCCTACTTTCGGAACCCGGAGATATCCCATGGAAGAAAGCTTTTCAGCCGTTTTTTCAGGATCAAGGGTCTGGTGGACTGAAAGCCTGAAAACAAGCTTCCTTATATATGATGCAGGAGGAACCGGAGTCAGAAGAGCATGCTCGCTTATTATGAAAATCCTGGGTTTTCCGGACGCGGGATTTTTTATGGCAAGCTTTGAAAGAACCCCTGCCCTCATGCCGAAAATAATCGATCCCTTGGTTGAAGGCCTGTACGGAACGGTTCCCCACCATGGCAGCTTGAAAATTTCGGCAGAATCACCCAAGACGGTCATAAGGTCGGACTCACATTCATCCGCATCTTTCTGCGTGCCTACCAAAATGACGAAATCTTCCTGATGCTGTAACATTTTCTGCTCATACTGCATTTTATGTATTGAGTTGAAATGTCTTTTTTTGATGTAATCGGCAATGAAGAATGCGTTGAGGGAACCATTAAGCCCCCTTATCTCATAGGGAAACACACCGCCGGAAGATTCAGCGGAAGACAGCTTGACCACCTCATCGGAAAAATCTTTCCAAGAGGAGATGATTGGAATTAAAGAATTTGTTGATAATGATTTTTTCATTTTCATCCGATACTTAATAGAGGAAAATGCTGACTTATGCCTGAGCATCAATAAGCATTCCACTGTTGTTTTTTCATAAAAGCGCAGGCCGATACCAACGGTATTGCTCAGCTCTTCCATAACAATATTTACAATGTCTGAAAACAGACGGGAGTTTGGTCGTGAAACGAACGGTTTTTGCAATTTTATCCTTTTTTATGCTTTTTGCCTATAGTGTCAGCGCGCAAAATTACGTCGCAACAACTTCCGCAGGCACCAGCAATGCAGAGATAGGCGTCAAGTTCTACAACAGAACCTTGTACTATCCGGGAAATGCAGAGGAAAACCCTGTATACATACACATCACGATAAGGAACACAAGCTCTGACACTCTCCGTTTCAAGCTTGCCGACGACAGGATTTTCAGCGTCGATTTCAAGGCGGTCGACGTAAAGAACAAGCAGCTTGCCCAGACTGACTACCTCATCAGAAAAAGAACGACCAGCCAGACGGTATACTTCCGTGAAATAGCCCTTGAACCTGGAGAAGAATATTCTTTCGTAGAAAACCTCAAGGATTACCTCAACATAAACGATGCATCGATCTACTATGTAACGGCCACATTCTACCCTGAGCTTTACAGGAACAAGAAAAACACCCTTACATCAAGAAGGCTCACGCTTGAAGTGCGCCCCAACCCATCCGCTGCATCATCAACATACGTTCCAATCGAAACCGAGACAGCCGCAATCCTCCAACCGGAAGAAATCAGCCCGGACAAGGTTATCGAGCAGACGATCATCGCACGCCAGCAGAGCGCATGGGACAAATACTTCCTTTATATGGACGTTGAATCAATCCTCAAGAACAACTCAACCAGAAGCAGAAAATACAACACGGCAAGCGCAGACGAAAGAGCCGAAATGCTCAGGCAGTTCAAGGCAGACCTCATGCAGGAAAGGATAGACACCGACATCGCTTCCATTCCAAGAAAATTCGAGATCGAGTCAACGAACTACACCCAGACACAGGGAACCGTAAAAGTACTTGAGTGGTTCAAGTACCAGACATACACCGAAAAGAAACGCTACACATATTATGTCCGCCAGCGCGACGGAATCTGGCAGATTTATGACTACAGCGTAGACAACCTCGGAACAGAAGCCCTGGATTAATTTCATGGACAATAAAAAAGCCAAGTTTTTTTGTGAAAACTGCGGAGCCGAAGTTCTTTCAAGAGCGCGGTTCTGCCCTCACTGCGGAAAGTTTTTTTCTGCGGTGAGATGCCCAAACTGCAGTTACACAGGTCAAGTTTCAGAATTCAGAAAAGGATGCCCCCGCTGCCACTACACCGATCCAAGCTTCAACAACAATGCCGAAGAAATGGAAGATGTCGGTTCAGACGGACTCAAGCACAAGCTTTCAAGAAAATCAAAGAAAAAGATTGCAAAGGCGTTTGAAGGATACGGAGGAAAAGCAGCTGCCGTTTCAGGCGACACACCGATATGGGTTTTGGTACTGAGCCTTGTGGTTCTTGCCGCATCGATAATCGGCATATTCACGATGCTGAGATGCGAATGAAACAACAAGCCTAAAACATTTATCAGGCACTTGACAGAAACGTCATTTTGGAGTAATATATCTGCATTGATTGCCCGGATGGTGGAATTGGTAGACACGCTAGTTTCAGGTACTAGAGCTCTTACGGGTGTGCAAGTTCAAGTCTTGTTCCGGGCATAAACGGCGACCGTCTTTTTCAGGCGGTCATTTTTTTTGCATGAGTCTTTTGATGATTTTTAGATTTCAAGAACGATGCATCCAGTTGAAAGCTAATGAAGCGGTTCCTTAAGTCAATGAAAAACGCACTTCCCTTCCGTCCTGCATGTAAAATGAAAATCCAGAGGCAAGAAACCTTATGTTTCCTTCTGCACCGGCATTGTAATCTGCATCGCCCAGTATCGGAAAACCGCACCACCTTAGATGGCACCTCACCTGATGCTTGAATCCCCTTGCAATTTTCGCTTCGAATATGTACCGCTCATCATCATGTTCCGTCATCCTGAGTTCCGTGGCATATTCATATTTTTCGGCTTTTTTTACCGCCATGGGGCTGCTTTCACTGGTGACCGGGCGAACAAGCTTTCTGTCTTTTCCGAAATAGCGGAATTTTGAGCGCACAGATACCGTCTCACCTCCAAGAAGCCTGTCATGTACAAAAGGAAGGGGCGGAAATGATCCGTCTTTTTCATCAAGCGGGGAAAGCATTCCGCATTCGGCACGGTAAGATTTCACGAATTTTCCCTGGCTCTGCAAACTTATGATCCAATCATAAAAATCCTGGGTGGAGGCAATCAAAAGAAGCCCTGGTGTCACGGTGTCTATTCTGTGTACAAGCCCATGCTCGCATGATTTTTTTCCAGAGACACTTTCAAGCTCCGGAAACAATTCAATTGCACGGGAAAGAGCAGAATCATCAGAATCATTTATCGGTGCGCTGGGAAGCCCTCCGTCTTTTTTTATGACAAGAAATGGCTCGCTTCCTGTAGGTTCATGTATTATGCTGATTCCGTCCATCATTTATCCTTGTCCATGAGGGTCTTTTTGTAGACTTTGTGAAGGACTGACATGACGCGGAGAAATCTTTCAGGCGTGGACGTGCGGAATTCCGACCTTGTTGAAGATCCCGGAAGACGTATCCTAAGCAGGCGTGCATGCAGCATAAGGCTTGCGTCCGGAAAACGCTTGTCTTCCTTGAAATAAACCGAGTCACCCAAAATCGGGCAGTTTATGTATTTCATGTGAACCCTTATCTGATGCGTGCGCCCTGTCGCTATACGGATCCGCATGAGCGAGTATTCACCGTAGCAGGCAATGCATGAATAATACGTTACTGCGGATTTTCCTTCCGTAGTGCCGGTTACAGCCTTGAACCTGCGCCTGTTTTTAGGATCACGGACAATCTGGGTCTCAATCGTACCGTGCTGATGCTGAGGCCTTCCGAAACAGATTGCAATGTACTCCTTCGTTATGTTCCTGTGGCTCCTGAACTGTGACTGAAGCCATTCTTCCGCATCCCTGTTTTTTGCGGTGATTATTATCCCGGAAGTGTCTTTGTCAAGCCTGTGGACTATACCTGGGCGGCGGCGAACAAGTATCTCCGATGCAGGGCCTTCCTTGATCTGCGGTATTTTTTCCCTTCCCCAGTGGTACAAAAGCGCGTTCACCAAAGTACCGTTCCAGTTTCCGCAAGCAGGATGAGTCACCATGCCCTGGGCTTTGTTTATGACGCACACATCGTCGTTTTCAAAGACAATGTCAAGCGGAATGTCCTCAGGCTCTATGTCCGACGGAATATTGTCTTCCCACTGTATGTCTATCTGGTCGCCGGGCTTCACTTTGTATGAGATTTTCTGTTTTTTTCCGTTCACAAGGATTTCAGTTACACCGCTCTTGAGCTTGCTCCGGTTCATGCCGTTTGGAAGCGATGCAAGGTAAGAATCCAAGCGTTGGGTTTCATTGAAATCAGAAGGAACTTTTACGCTGAAAAAAGGCATCACTTATCCCCTGCATTTTCATCTGAGCTTCCTGAAGATTTTTCATCAGCACCGGGACTTTTCGACTGACGGAATTTTTCAATTTCTTCATCAGTTGCAGGAACGATGGTTATAGATCCGGAGGTATTCATTTTTTCAAGCCGACGCGCCTCGTTGTTGTTTTTCACTATCGTAACTATCAAATCAACTATACCGATCACCGCACTTATTGAAACCGATATCAGTATTATTTTCTTAACGTCGTCCTCAGAAAAAACAGATGAGCTTTTGTCAAACGGATTCGGGAAAACTGTCGTGGCACCTGAAAAATATTTGTATGCGCCGAATGCAAAAGTCACGCCAAGAGATGTGAAAGGCAATGAACCCAGCGTTACAATTTCCGTCCGCCTTACATACAAAGCCCACTGAGGAAATTCAAAACTTTCGGATTCTGTGCTTTCCTTACTGTCCTCACAGTATGCCGGAGAAAATATGAAAAAAATCAGCAGCGGAATCAGCAAAATCCTTTTTTTATTCATTTCTGCCCCTGGTAATCCCTGTGTCCGAAAATGGCCGTTCCAACCCTGACCATGGTGCTTCCCTCTTCGATTGCAATCTTGAAGTCACCGCTCATGCCCATGCTGAGTTCTTTGACCGGAAGATCAGGATATGCAGCGTTGAGCCTTTTCCTGCATTCCCTTAGAGCCACAAAAGATTTCCTTATGATTTTTTCATCGTCGGTGAAAGGTGCCATTGTCATAAGCCCGGAAGGAATTATATGAGGATAAAGCCCGGCCGAAAAATTTTCAGCAGAACGCATGATTGCATCTGAGCTTTCATAACCAGATTTTGAATCTTCACCTGTATGAAGCTCGAAATAAATTTCAATTTTCTTTCCGGATTTCGCGCACTGCTTTTCAATCTCCGCAAGAAGAGCTTCCCTGTCAACCGACTGTATGCATGACGCATATTCCAAAGCTTTTTTCACTTTGTTTGACTGGAGCGAACCGATTATATGAAGCTGCGGCATCGCACGGTTTTCATTTTCAAGCTTTTCTTTCAGCGCGGAAAATTTTTCACATGCTTCCTGAACCCTGTTTTCACCGAACAAAACCTGTCCTGCGTCAAATGCTTCAAGAAGAGATTCAAGCGGATGGAATTTGCTTACGGCACACAATCTGACCGAATTTTCAGGCCTTCCCGAAGCTTTTTCCGCTTCATGGATTTGAGACAAAACTTCATTGAGATTATCCGCAACTGACTGCTCAGACATAAAAACCCCCGTGCGCTATATTATAGCAGAACTGATCGATTCGGACAACAGCATGAAATCTTCCGGTCCAAGGTTCTCGGCTCGCAATGAAGGTGAAATGCCCGTCTTTTCAAAAAGCTCCTCTGAAGACAATCCCGGCGGAAGAACCTGCCTTATGTTGTTCTGTATGGTTTTCCTACGGCTTGAAAAAAGGGCGTGGACAAGAGAAACGAAAGTCTTTGGGCTTGAACATTCAAGAGGATTTTTCTTAGGCTTCATTATGACGACCTGGGACGCTACGTTGGGTTTTGGCCAGAAATTTCCTGCAGAAAGGACAAGGCCGGCCTCAACGTCATACTTCCATTGGCAGAGCACCGAAAAAGACGAATAGTTTTTTGAACCGCTTTTTGCGCATATTCTCTGAGCCACTTCCTTTTGCACCGTAAAGACGCATTTTGAAAAAGTAAATCCGTTTTCGATGGTATCCGCAATGAATGTCGCCGCAATGTTGTACGGTAGGTTTCCGAAAAGCCTGATTCCCGGATTTTCAGCAGGCACTTCACCCTTCCATTTTTTAAGCACGTCACCTTCGACAATTGAAAATTTCCTGGATGATTCCTGCTCCGAAAAAAACTGATGCAGCATGGATATAAAGCCGCGGTCTATCTCGAAAACCTTGAGGCTTGCCCCCCTGTTCATGATTTCCTCGCTCATGCAGCCGAGTCCGGGTCCTATTTCCCACACGGAAGATTCAGGGCCTATTTCAAGCGCGTCGACTATCCTGCTCCTTGCAGAAGGATTTATCATGAAATTCTGCCCGAATTTCTTTTGCATTGCCATTCCGTTTCCTTCAAGGAATTCTTTGAGTGAAGCCGGAGAATTATAATCTGGATGGTTCATATCTCATACCTGCTAATAAATTTTTATTGGAGGAATCTTTGCGAACATGGAAACCACGCCCGTCATTCCGTTGTAAAACACATTCATTATACTACCAAAAAACGGTGAAAGAAAAGGGAATACAAAACATGAGATCATAAAAATCAGGGAAAAAACAATGAAAATGCTTGCGGCAGGAGATACAAAAACGCTCGAAATTATACCGACCGGCATGAACGCACCGAAAAAAGCAGCTGAAACAGGACATGTGGCGATCTGTGCTGATGCAGATGCAGAAAGAGGTGATGAAAGCTTCGGCGGGAGCAAAGGAGAAATCAGCATGTTGAGGAAATCTGAAAAAACAAGGATTCCGGCCAGCGCACCGTATGAAAGCATGAACGCAACGGAAAGGATGTCTTCAGGTAAAAAAATCACATGTACGAGAAAAGCGCATGAAAGTATCTCAAGGCTGTCCGTTTTTTTACAGAAAAACATTTTTGAAACAAGCGAAATCAGCGAGCAAAGAAGAGCACGGAAAAGCGAAGGTGAAAGCCCTGCAAACCAGACGAAAAACAATATCCCGGAAAGCTCGAAAAAATGAACGGCTTTACGTCCGAATTTTTTTCCGATTCCGCCTGCAAAAGACGAGAAAAAAGAAAGATGCATGCCGCTCAGTGCAAGTATGTGCGAAAGACCTGCATTTCTGAAATCATCACCGATGCCGTCGTCAAGATATTCCCTTGAACCGGACAAAAGAGAAAGGACAAGACCGCCTGCTTTTCCCCATGAAAACATAAGACGCTTGAAAACAAGCCTGCTCAAGGCCCTGAAATGCAAGACGGAATCTGAATATCCTTCATAAACTGCATCCTGGACGACAAAGGCATTCCTTTTTTCTGACCAAAATCCGCCGCATGAAAGCCTTTCACCGTTTTCGACGAGCATCACGCCATCAGAAACAGAATAAAGCTTTCCCGGATACACAGCCTCAACTATTGAAGCAGGAACGGAAATCTGTATGACACCAGACGCAGAGCTTTTTATCCTTGCACCGTCATCCGAAGATTCGACATCAGAAAGCCTGAGCTTGACCGAATAATAATCTCCCGCACCTGATTTCGACGGATTTGAGCATACGGTGCCTGAAACCTTTAGCATGTCCTGGACAGGAACGGCAGATTCATAAGGAGCTGATTTTCTTACAGGAACAATCCCGGCATAAAAAAGAACCGCACATACGGCGGCCGCAAGCAAAAAAGGGCTTTTGAGATAATAAAAGGCTCTGGACAAAGCTTCCTCCGAAAAAAAAGTTTTCCTTACCTTTATTATATTCAGAGAAAATCAGAATCCGCACCTGACATGCAGTTTTTTTTGAAAAAATCAGTGCTGAACGTCACCAGAAACGGATCCAGCATTTACGCTTCCGCTTTCTTTCGGATTTGAGCCAGAATTTGTGTCCTGAGGCATCATGTCAACGTCAAAAGCAGGCTGTGAAATCGACGGGATGTTTTCAGCCATGGTTATGATGCCCGAAGTTTCCGTATTGGATTCCTGGGAAACGCCTCCCATACCGAAGAACGATGATGAAGTGCTTTCCGGCTGATATGAAAAATCATCCGCTGAACCGGACACAGGCTTTTCTTCCTGCACAAACTCTGTATTGCCCTCAGGTTTGTTTTCTGCCCTGCCGGAAACGATTTTTTCCATCTCGTCCTCTTTTTCATCGTTTTCTGATTCGGACATGGCCTCGTTCTTTTCTTTTTCTTCTTCAGGAAGCACGTTATAGACGAATGCAAGTATCGCGTTTTTCATTGAAGGATCAATGTGCGTGCACTCAAAATGCAGCCTTGACTGCTCAATGTCCTTGTTGTACTCCACGCCGCGCACGACTCCGTACATCATTATAAAGGAGCCGTTAAGGTCAAACTGGAGCTTTATCCTTATGTTGCCCTTTCCGTATCCTCCGATCCTTATCAATGCGCCGTCCTCGCTTATGTCCTCAAGAAGGCACCGGAACCCGCCGTCAGTGTTTACGGAATTGTAGTCAACGGTGTTTTCCTTTATGAAATACATCTGGGCATAGATATTGCAAGGCACGCGTACTGACTGTCTTTTCTGCGTCCTTACCAGATTGGAACTGTGATCAAGGAAAATGGCCTCCTGTCCCTGGAACACCCCGACGTCAAAAACCTTGGAATCAAAAGCGTATCCTGCATCGCCTTTTCTCCAGAAATAAACGGATATGGTATGATCCTTCCAAACTTCCTTTTCGAGCATTATGAACCTGTGGTTTTTCTTGTCCTCCTGCTTGGGAAGAGAAAGCACAAGGCTCGTTCCGTTTGAAAGAAGCTTGGATGCAAAAACGCCCTTGCCAGAAAGAATCACCCTGAAACGCTGGCCGGGGTCAAGGTATGCCGTATTGTCGATTCCGCGCTTTCCAGATGAGTCCAAAGTGATCCTGGTGCGGTAATTGTAGAGCCTGGTCAGGAAATTCTGCGTCTTGAAGCTGTTTTCAGTGCCGTTCTGCCTTGATTCGTTTATAAACTGGACTATACATTTATTGAGAACGTCAAGAGAAACGAAAAGTGCAAGCGGATCCTCCAGCTGAGTCTTTTTTGCCAAAGACCACAGGGTGCAGATCTCAGAAAAGCGAAAATCAGAATCCAATCCCTTTGAAAAAAACTGCATCATCTTGTCGTTGACAGAATAGAATCTGGCAATCAGCAAAATGAAAACAGCAGCTACAAGGAATGCTATAAGAATACTCACGTTGACCGTTCCTCTTGTTAATTATATATTAACATAATGATTGCGAAAAAAAAACACCTAATTATAGAATTCGGCATTATTTTAGTTTTTCTTATACTTCCTCCGCTTTTTCAGTCCCCGGTTCAGTCAGAAAAGCTTGAAATAGCCGGCGCAGGACGTTTTTCCATACAAATTTTGATACAGGCGCTCATTTCCGCACTGCTTTTATGGCAGAATTCAAGGCAGCCGTTCACAGGAGAGGACAAAGAATCCCAAAAAAACAGGCTGATTCAGTTTCTTTTATGGGTTCCCATGTCTCTCGGACTCATGATGATTTTTCAGGCAGCGATAAGGGCATTGTCGCTTGCATTCGGCTCAAAAGGATTGGAAAGCATGGTTTTCCCGGATTCCGCACTTTCTTGGGCAATCTACTTCGTGAACCTTGCCGTAGCGGTAATCTATGAGGAAACTTTGTACAGGCTTTTTCTGCCCGACGTTCTGCTCAACTTTGCCGGAGAAAAAAAGAAAGCCCGCGTTCCTATAGAAGCCGCATGCATCCTGATATTCGCTTTTTCGCACAGATACATGGGATATCCTGCCGTAATAAACGCCGCGTTGTGCGGAACGGCGCTCAGGATTGCAAAAATCAGGACTAAAACCATAAAAGCCCCTGCACTTTCCCACCTGATCTACAACATATTACAGACAATTATCCTCTATTTACTTGCTAAACCTTGAAACAGTTTACAGTTTTATGGTATACTCTTTCCATCTTCGTTCGTGGGACAGAATCTGCCTTCAGGAGAAATCTGCGGAGGCTCCCATAAAAAAAATTATAAAGGATTGGAAAAATGATTTACACAGACACAAGGGACAAAAACGTTCAAGTTGATTTCAGAACCGCCGTCATGAATGGAATGAACGCGGAAACCGGAGGACTTTATATACCGGTTGAATTTCCTAAGCTTGAGCAGTCTTTCCTTACGAAGATTCCAGAGCCTCCGTTCAGGGAGGTTGCATTCGAAATGGCAAAACCATACGTCAAGGGAGAGATTCCAGATTCAAGCCTTGATGAAATAATACAGGACGCATATCCGTTCGCGGCAAAAGTCGTACCGATCGACAGGATCAGCTACGTTCTTGAGCTTTTCCATGGTCCGACATGTGCATTCAAGGATTTCGGCGCAAGGTTCATGGCACGCGTCATGTCATACTTCAACCGCAATGAGGACGACAACCTGCACATTCTCGTGGCGACATCGGGCGACACAGGTTCAGCAGTCGGAAGCGCATTCCACAACGTACCGGGAATCGACGTGACGATCCTTTATCCTGATGGAAAAATCTCTCCGCTCCAGGAAAAACAGCTTTCCACATTTGACGGAAACGTTCGTGCACTCAAGGTAAGCGGAACATTCGATGACTGCCAGAAACTCGTCAAGACGGCATTCACCGATTCAGACCTCCGCAAAAAATTCCGCCTCTCATCAGCGAACTCAATCAACATATCAAGGCTTCTTCCGCAGAGCTTCTACTACATGTACTCATCTCTCGTCGTGAAGAACAGGATCCCTCAGGATTCAAAGATTGATGACCCTTCAATCATCGTAATCGTACCGAGCGGAAATTTCGGAAACCTCACGTCAGGTCTCATCGCAAAGGAAATGGGAGCACCGATCGCAGGATTCGTCGCCGCAACAAACTCAAACCACACCGTACCGGACTGGATTGCAACCGGGAAATACAAGGCACGCCCTTCAGTACAGACTCTCAGCAACGCAATGGACGTAGGCGCACCGAGCAATTACGAGCGCATTTCAGCAATGTACAGCCTTGAGCAGGTACGCAGCATGATGGCATCTTACTGGGCAGACGACAAGGCAACTCTTGAAGCCATAAAAGGCTGCCACGACAAGACCGGCTATGTAATCGACCCGCACGGATCAGTTGCATGGAAAGCATGGTACGACATAAGGAACGGCGAAATGCAGAAGCTTTTGAACAAGGAACTTTCCGGCGACATCAACAGAACCGGCCTTACGAACAGCGCACCGTCATGGGCAAAGGCAGTAGTTGACAAAACGGCAGTCGGAATCATCCTTGAAACGGCGCACCCGGCAAAATTCGGCTCAACTGTAATCGACGCAATCGGAAGGGAACCGAGCATGCCGGACAGACTTGAAAGAGTTTTGAGCCTCCCAGACCGTGCGATTCCGATGAAAAAAGACTACAAGAACTTCAAGGAGTGGCTTGTTTCAAACCTCTAGAAAACAATGACGGGAGTAGATTTTTATCCGCTCCCGTTTTTTTATCCAATATGGCCTTAGCAGAAGGATTGTTTCAAAAGATTGTCAGCTTGATATTTTCCACCCCAAAAGACCCTTGCCATCGCTTGAAAAAACAAGGCCGACCTTGTACATGGCTTTTCCGCTCACAGCAAACCTGTCTGAATAACCGTTCGCATCAATTTGGGAAAGCGCACTGGCCGCAACGGTTTCAAAATCAGCACCCTTATCCATTTTCAGCTCAAAAATGAACACTGAATCTTTTGTTGCAACGACAAC
>JAFOTA010000035.1 GCA_017421145.1 Treponema sp. | reverse complement strand
TGGAGAAAAGGCGAATGTCGTCTGGGCAATCTTGCTTTGCATTCCAGTGTGGGGCATGGCACAGATTTTGAATACGCCAATCATCGTGGTTTACCGCTGTGGGCTTTATGGAGCGGCATTTTTCCTGGGATACTTTGTATTCTCGCACGACATCGTGATTGAGCGGCTCAAAAAGTGGTTCCCCCTGTTTGCGGCACTGGCAGTTGGACTATGCATTGCATTCTGCATCGTGTACTTTGGAAAGAATTATGCCGATAAGCCTGTAAACAGAAGTCCGCTCTTTGTCGGATTCGGATGGTTTGCATGTCTTGCAATTCTCAGCGGAAGTTCACGCTTTGCCGACTTTGAGAATCCGTTTACAAAGTGGATGAACAAACGGAGCTGGGGACTTTACGTTTTCCATTATCTTGGAGTTTCTTCGGTCGGACTTTTTGTTGCAAAGAAAGGAATCCTGCCGCCTGTTGCAGTTTACCTTTTGAGCTTTGTGGCAAGTTTTGCCGTCGGATATGCGCTGAACGAAATAATTTCCCGCATTCCTTTTTTCAGGTGGGCGGTTCTTGGCATAACGAAAAAGAAGCCTGTTGAGGCAATAGAAGGAAAAGCAGATGTTCAGTGAAAACTTAATTCAGCTCAGGAAATTTAAGTCCCTTACGCAGGAAGAGGTGGCGGAAAAAGTTGGCGTTTCAAGACAGGCTGTGGCAAAGTGGGAGTCTGGTGATTCCGTTCCCGACATTGACAAGTGCAGCCTTCTTGCGCAGCTTTTTGAGGTTTCGCTGGATGACCTTGTTAATTTCGACCCGAAGGAAAACATGGATGCTTTTATTCCGCCAAAGGGAAAGCACATATTCGGTGTTGTAACTGTCGGTGACAAGGGGCAGATCGTGATTCCCGCAAAGGCCCGGAAAATCTTTAACATTTCTGTCGGTGAAAATCTTGTTGTCCTTGGTGATGAAACTACGCAGGGTCTTGCAATTCTGAAAACGGAAAGCTTCCTGTCGATGGCCGAGATAATTCGAAATGCAGAATCCTGATTCAGTTGCAGGTACTTATGTCGTAAATGGAAACAGTGCTACACTGACCGCAAATGGTAATTCACTGGTAGCTACAACCACTGACGGCTGGTTACATTTTACTATGTCATCTCAGACTTCAACTGGATCTGTATCTGTAACATTCACGCGCCAGTAATTAATCACCGCCCCCGGCATTAACCAGATGAAGCCGGGGGTTTTCATGCAGTTTTATGATTTACTAACCTTCCAGAATCTTTTCATCCAGCAGAAAATCGTAGATGCTTACGGTCAGGATTCCGTAGTCGTCATAGAACGGCTGGACAACATCCTTTGTTACCACGATTTTTTTGAATGAGTCATCGATTTTTCTGAACGGACGGATTTCCTGCTCGCGTTTTTCCTCATCGGGGATGGAATATGCGGACTGAATGTAGTAGCGGCGGGAACCCATGTTGCATACAAAATCAACTTCAAGCTGCGTGCGGATTGCTTTTCCGTCTGCATCTTTTTTTGAAACCTCAACGACACCGACATCCACATTGTATCCCCGGCGGCGAAGCTCATTGTAAATCACATTCTCCATGCCGTGCGTCTGTTCAATCTGCCGGAAATTTATCCTTGCGTTGCGTAATCCCAAATCAGAAAAATAATACTTCTTCGGTGTGCCGATGTATGACTTTCCTTTAATGTCGTATCGGTCGCTTGGTTCCACAAGAAATGAATCGGAAAGGATGTCCAGATATTTTTTTACCGTTGTCGCGGTAATCTTCGATTTTTTCACTGAATGAAAAGTGTTCGAAAGTTTTTCCGGGTTAGTGAGCGAGCCAATGGACGATGAAAGAATGTTTAAAAGCTCCTCCAGTTCTCCCATGTTGCGGATTTTATTTCTCTGGGCAATGTCCCGCATGTAGATTTCGTCAAAAAGATTTTTTAGCATGGCGGCCTTGTCGGATACGTTTTCCCGAAGCACAACAAGAGGAATGCCGCCGTACATCATGTATTCACTCAGTCCCTGATACCTGTCGCCCTTATATACGGACATGAATTCTGAAAAACTCAGCGGGTACATGTGGATTTCATCACCCCGGCCTGCGAATTCCGTAACAATGTCGCGTGAAAGAAATTTTGCGTTGCTTCCAGTAACATAGACATCAACATTTTCCTTGCGAAGATATCCGTTTAAAACAGACTCAAAGGAATCGAGCAGCTGCACCTCGTCAAGAAGAAGATAGAACGTTTCCTCTCCGCAGATTTTTGACTGGATGTATGCAAGGAATTTTTCCGGGTTGACCTTCCTCTTCTGTCTCTGGATTTCAAGCAGATTTTCACCGATGAGCAAAAGGTCTTCCGCCGAGTCAAACGCAAAACGGATTATGCGGCCTTTTTCAATGCCGTCCTGCAGAAGATGATTGTAAAAAATATTGTTCAGAAGATACGACTTTCCGCACCTTCTGATTCCGCTTATCACCTTTATGAGACCATTGTGCCTGCTTCTTAAAAGCCTTTCCAAATATGCATCGCGCTTTATGTCCATAGTCCATTCCTACAAGAGATTTTTGCAACCTTTCACACTTTTCCCTTCTAGCGTAGGAAATTTTCCGATTAAATTCAAGATTTTACAGGGGATTTTTGCAACCTTACGCACTTTTCCCCTGTAGTTTTTTTCATTCCCAATTTGCATACCTATTCTTCCAAATGTCATATCCAGCAAATAAGGCGAAAAACCATGATCACACATTTACAAAAACTCAATACCCCGCAATTTCAAGTTCAACGGTTTTTGCGCATCTTTAAATATTTCAGCGGTGTGATTCCGCAGAATTTCGTAAATTCATGAATGAACTGACTCTGGTCGTAGTAGCCAAGTTCAACGGAAGTCTTTGTCATATTTTCCGGGCGACCGCTGTTTAGAATTTCCAGTGCTTTTTGAAATCGAATTATCTTGCAGAAAATCTTTGGCGAGAATCCCATTTCTTCAATAAAAATTTTATTTATATAGCGTTCAGTATAACCTGTTCGTTCTTCAAGATCGTGAATCTTTATTTTTCCGTTGGACTCGTATGCAAATTTCTTTACGGCCTGCAAGAGTTCTTTTTTTCCGTAGAGTCTTGCCTTTGTCTTTTCAATCTTCGTGTAGTATTCCAGAAAAGTTTGTATCCGTTCGTGAAAGTCAGTTTTCTGTGCCATGAGATTCAGCCATTCCTTGTCGCCGTTTAAAACTTCTTCCGTGTTGAATCTGTTGTTGAGTAATTTTTTCATCGTAATGTTCAGTAATTCCGGATGATTGCCGGGCATGAATCTGACTCCAAAAACTTCCTTGTGAAAAAGTCTCGGATCCGTCATGTATTCAAGTTTTGTTCCCGCAACGTATGAATGCATGTGTCCGGGGCGTTCAGGATCGTATTCAAAAAGAATGTCTATGCATGCATCTGGAACTATGCGCGGAGAAATTTCTTCGTTCGTATTGAACTGATAAAAATGACTTATTCCGTCCTTTAAATAAATTTCCTGCTGAAGGTTGATTGTATCAATAATAGAATAAGGCTGAGTCGGTCTTAAGACATAGTTGATTTCTTCAGTCATTTTTTACCCTCCGCCTGATATATTTTTAAATCAAAAAAAAAGCCGGATCCAATTGAATGAATCCGACTTCTTTGTCCTGACTCGAATTTAATATCTATGTAAGTTTTTAGTCAATCATTTATTTCTATCTCTTCCGATTTTTACAATGATAAAAAAGCAGGACAAATCGGGAACCGAAACCGCGTTGCTGATTCCAGTCCCCAATTTTCAACTTATTTCAGTGAAGATACGGTTGATCCCACAAGTTGAGCTTTGTACCGATGCCCATCTTGAGAGCCTTTTCATAGAGAACCTTTCCCCATGCAACATCTTCAACTGGCATACCGCCGATTGAATAGAAGATGATCTGATCTTCGCTTGTTCGTCCCGGAACCTTTCCGTTGCAGATTGCGCCGATATCTTCCATTCTTGACTTGTCCATCTTTCCTTCGTGAATCATGTCCGTGAACTTTGACCCGAAGATGAACCACTTTTCGAATGTCGGATAAGGATATTCCTTTGCCCATGTGTCGTACATTCTTGTGTTGTCTACAACAAGCTTTGTCTTTGGATCAAGAAGAATATCTTCCGGTGTGTTAAGAGCACCGACTGCACAGATCAAAGCACCAGGCTTAATCCATGATGAATCGATGAACGGATACGTTTCCTGACCGCCGGTTGGTGTTGAAGTACCGAAGTTCATTATGTCACTGCCGCGCGTACATTCTTCGAGCGTTTCACAGACAATGTAGTCCTTTACGTTTGGACAATGAGCCTTACAGTATTCAATAAATCTGTCGATTGCAGGACGGCCTCTTCCCTTGATCTTGATTGTGTCGATTGAAGGGCGGAGTGCACAGAATGTTTCTGCTGTGATTGAGTTGATGAATCCCGGACCTACGATACCAAGAACCTTTGCATCCTTTCTTGCAAGTCTCTTTACGCCGACACCAGGGATTGCTGCAGTTCTGTATGCGGAAATCAGGTTTGCACTCTGGAAAGCAATCGGTGCTCCCGTGTCCTTGTCGTTCAAAACTGTCATGAGGATTGAGCGTGGAAGTCCACTGTCTCTGTTTTCAACGTTTGAACCGTACCACTTGACTCCAGCCATCTTGAACTGTCCGCCGATATATGCAGGCATTGCCATGAATCGTCTGTCCGGACCATCCTTTGGCATTCCTTCAAACTCAGGATCCTTTGGAAACTGTACCATGCATCCGTGAGAGTTTCCTGTTTCTCCACCCATGC
>JAFOTA010000243.1 GCA_017421145.1 Treponema sp. | reverse complement strand
CAGTATGCTGTGATAGCAGCTGAAAGTGTAGTCTTACCATGGTCAACGTGACCGATGGTTCCAACGTTCATGTGAGGTTTAGTTCTTTTGAACTCTTCCTTTGCCATGATTTTCTCCTTGACCGCAAACCATCTGCGGCTTATATAAAATTAATGTGCTGCACTTTAAGCCAGAAAGCGCCGCCACAAAACAAGTCACGTCACTTTCGCATACACACTTTTAACAAGATAATGATTAAAATAGAAGGAACTTGAATTATCAGCTCAATCTACTTCATCTTTTCGAAGCAGTCGATTTCGACCCACCGGACGCTGCAAAAAACAGCCGGTTTGGTTATCGGAATCCCATCATGCTGACCGAAAGAACTCGAATCAGCGCGCCAGAAACCCCAGATTGCTTCTCTACAAGAACCGCCGACGGCGATCCTCACATTCAAGGGCTGTGAAAACCTGAAAACCGGGTGTGAACCGATTAGCTTTACGATTTTCGCCGGACAACCACACATCGTCCGTCTGACTTCTCAAAAAACCCGCCCTCGCAAGAGCATGCCCACTCCGGGCATAGAATGTTATAAGTTTGTACAATATTTTTAACTTTTACGCAAGAGGAAAAAGGATTTTTTTGTCAAATTTTGCTAAAGATTTCATATTTTTTCATAAAAAAAAGGACACCCGAAACGAGCGTCCTTCTTCAAGAGTACCAAGGAACAAAACATTCCCCGGCATATCTTTATTCTACCATCTGTAATGTGCAAATGCCTTGTTGGCTTCTGCCATCTTGTGGGTGTCTTCCTTCTTCTTGTATGCAGTACCAGTGTTGTTGTAGGCATCAAGCAGTTCAGCTGCAAGTGTCTCTGCCATTCCGTGCCCAGAGCGGTTGCGGGCAGCAGTAATCATCCAGCGCATTGCAAGGGCTTCACGCCTTGTTTCGCGGATTTCGATCGGAACCTGATATGTAGCTCCACCAACGCGGCGGCTCTTTACTTCCACCTGTGGCTTTACGTTGTCCAAAGCCTTGAGGAAAACTTCGAGAGGATCCTTGTCGGTCTTCCCCTTGAGGTTGTCCAGAGCCTTGTAGATGATCTTCAAGCAGGTCTGCTTTTTTCCGTCGAGCATCATGCGTGTTACGAATTTTGTAACGACAGGGCTGTTGTACTTTTCATCCGGAATAATCGGACGTTCAATAGCTTTCTTATGTCTTCCCATTTTCTAGCCTCCGATTACGCCTTTGGTTTTTTGGCACCGTACTTTGAGCGTCCACGCTTACGTCCGTCAACGCCAAGAGTATCTTTGGTTCCACGAATAATGTGATAACGAACTCCAGGGAGATCCTTAACACGTCCACCACGTACCAAAACTACAGAGTGTTCCTGAAGGTTGTGACCGATTCCAGGAATATATGCAGTAACTTCAATTCCGTTGCTCAAGCGCACACGGGCAATCTTTCTAAGAGCAGAGTTCGGCTTCTTAGGTGTCATTGTCATAACACGGGTACAAACACCGCGTTTCTGCGGACAGGACTCAAGCGCGGGAGCTTTGGTTCTGTTCGCTGCGGACTGACGTCCTTTACGAATTAATTGGTTTATTGTAGGCATCGCCTATTCTCCTATTTTTATGCCGAGCAGCACTCTCGGACAGTATAGCAATAGAATTCGGGTTTACTCACTATATCGAATTCAGCAAGATTCCGTCAATAGGAAAACCCGAAAAACAAAGAATTCAGAGGCACATCGTCATGAAAAACTAAACGGTATGCCCTGAATCCCGGAATTTAGAACTAATCTTCGTCCGAGCTGTCCATCGGCATTGAATCCATGCGCTCGTTCATGGCTTCAAGCTCCCTTTCCTGACGGCGCTGCTCAAGGATCTCCATCATCTTTGCATCCAAATCTTCGTTTGAAGAGTCAGAAAGCTTGATGTTGTGATATACCTTCATACCAGTTCCGGCCGGAATCATGTGACCGATGATGACGTTTTCTTTCAGACCGCGGAGATTGTCGGTTTCACCAGCGATTGCAGCATTGGTAAGAACCTTTGTAGTCTCCTGGAATGAAGAAGCAGAGATGAACGAATCGGTTGCAAGAGCCGCCTTTGTGATACCCTGGAACATCGGGCGTGCAACAGCCGGTTCACCACCACCTGCCATTATGCGGTCGTTCTCTTCACGGAACACATACTTGTCAACCTGTTCTCCGTAGATGAACTTCGTGTCGCCGACTTTTACGACTTCGACTTTCTTGAGCATCTGGCGGATGATCGTACCGATATGCTTGTCGCTGATGTTTACTTTCTGTGAACGGTAAACGCTCTGGATCTCATCCATGAGGAAGTTCTGGAGTTCGTTTTCACCGAGCACGGCAAGAACGTCATGCGGATCCTTTGAACCCGTACAAAGCGGATCTCCGGCCTTTACATAGTCTCCGTCACGGACAAGAAGGCGCTTCTGGATCGGAATGTTGTGGACATAATCCTTGTCAAACTCATCGCGGACAATGACATGGAGCTTGTTCTTCACGATCTTTCCGAAACGCACCGTTCCAGAAATCTGCGCGATAACGGCAGGATCCTTTGACTTGCGTCCTTCGAACAATTCAGAAACACGCGGAAGACCGAGCGTAATGTCGTTTGCCTTTGTTCCTTCGGCCGGAATCTTTGCCAGAACGTCTCCGGCTTTTACTGCAACGCCTTCCTGCGGAGAATAATGATCCGCATCAATTCTTTCGGCAACTTCGATCGTCGTCTTGGCGGGCAGGTGGTATGAACCAAGAACGTTTCCTGCTTCGTCACAAACTTTGATCTGCGGCTGCTTTACGTCAAGGTGCGTTTCGGTAATTGACCTGTCTTTTTCATTGAAGGTCACGCCGGGAATAACATCCTCGTAGTGCACGTAACCGTCCTGTTCACAGATGATCGGTTCGGCGTTTTCGAATGTCTTACCGATTGATTCACCCTTTGCGACGATTCTGTTTCCCTTTATGTAGTCAGCATAGATCGTGCTTCCGTTTTCAAGGGCAGTGTCTTCGATTTTGCTTATGAGGTATATGAGCTTTTCTTCCCTGTTGATATGTATATATCCGTTGTCCGACGGGAACACCTGCTTTTTCTTCTGGCTAAGGATGGCCTTGTCCTTGCGCACGAATGCACCGTCCTCAACAAGGATTTCCTCTTCGCTTCCGTATGGATACTTGTTGAACAGCTTTGCAGCCTTCATAGTACCGCGGCGTGTGAGGAGCCAGTTTCCGTCCTTTTCGACATGAGTTCCGCTGATGCTTTCGATGTACACGGCATACTTCATCTTGATTGAGTTGTCCGACGCAGATGTATCAGCAGCACCACCAGTATGGAAGGTACGGAGAGTAAGCTGAGTACCCGGCTGACCGATTGACTGTGCGGCAATAGTTCCGACAGCCTCACCGATTTCAACTACCTTGTTGCGTGCAAGATCCTTTCCGTAGCACTTCACGCAGAGACCATGCTTGCATTCGCAGGTAAGTACGGTGCGGAGCTTGACTTTTTCGACCCCGGCAGCCTCAATCTTTTTCGCAAGGTTTTCATCTATATATTCGTTTACATCACAGAGCAGCTCTCCGTCCACAGGGTCAAGAACCCTTTCGGCAGAGTAGTGTCCGGCAATGCGGGAACTGAGGCTTTCAACGATTTCCTCTCCCTTTTTGATTGCCTTATAGTCGATACCGTTGATAGTACCGCAGTCCTCTTCGTTGATGACTACGTTCTGTGCGACATCGACAAGACGGCGTGTCATGTAACCTGCGTCTGCAGTCTTAAGAGCCGTATCGGAAAGACCTTTGCGCGCACCGTTCGTTGAGATGAAGAATTCGATAACGGAAAGTCCGTCCTTGAAGTTTGAGCGGATCGGAAGTTCGATGATGTCTCCGTTAGGCTTCTGCATCAAACCACGCATGGCACCAAGCTGGGAAATCTGCTTTTCAGAACCACGGGCACCAGAGTCTGCCATCATGAAGATGGTGTTGAATCCGTGCTTGTCCTCGCCCATTTCCTTGTACATGGCCTTTGTCAGCTTGTCACCGACGCTTGCCCAGATTCTCGTACTTTCAACATAGCGGTCGTGGGCCGTGATTATACCGTCTTTCTGACGCTTTACGAATTCGTTTACCTTTGCATCTGCGTCTTCAACGAGCTTTTTCTTGTCGCGCGGAACAAGGATGTCGTCCATTGAAAGGGTGGCTCCGTAGAACGTTGCGTTCTTGTAACCTGTCGCCTTGATTGCATCGAGCATCTTGACCGTAAGCCATGACCTGTCGATGTTGAATATGCAGTTCATGACCTTCTTGAATTCATCGTAAGTAAACTGCTCTGCCTTCGGACGGTTATAGATCTTGTTCAGCTCTTTCATCGTGGCGGCATCAGACCAGATTTTGTCCATCGCCTCGTCATCGACTTTTGTAAAGCCGAATTTTTCAGCGATGAGCTTCTTTACGATCTTGTCGCTTGTCTGCTCAGTATGATAGACGGACTCGATCATTGCCTTGAGCGCCTTGTCACCGAGCCTTTCGTTATAGAAATCAACTTCTTCCGGCATAGCTTCATTGAATGCCAGGCGTCCGGCTGAAGTAAGGATGTATTTTTCGTTGAAATTCGCATCCTTGTCACCATGGACGCACTTTTTCAGCACGCTCTTAAGAACCTTGATCTCTGCCTGCCATGAAATCATGCCGGTTGTGGCTGCAAGGCGGACTTCATCAACGGATGTGTAGAGCTTATGCTTGATTTCCGCACTTTCTTCAGGAGTGATGTATGATTTCATCAATGCCATCACAGGCTCTGAACCGAACTTGTCACCGTCCTTGACAACCTTTACTGGGCCACCGAGAGTTTCCTTGTCCGGTTTGATTGAAGTCATATAGTAGATTCCGAGAACCATGTCCTGTGAAGGATAGACAATCGTCTGTCCGTTCGCCGGGTCAAGAAGGTTGCGTGCGGAAAGCATGAGCGTCCAGCATTCCATCTGTGCGGCCTGTGTGAGAGGCACGTGGATAGCCATCTGGTCTCCGTCGAAGTCTGCGTTGAAAGCCTTACATGCAAGAGGATGGAGCTTGAGGGCCTTTCCCGGTACCAAAACAGGTTCAAACGCCTGGATACCCAAGCGGTGGAGCGTAGGAGCACGGTTGAGCATGACAGGATGCTCACGGACAACCTCATCCAAAACCTGATAGACCTCAGGAGCTTCCTGTTCGACAAGGTTCTTTGCCTTCTTTATGTTTCCTGCGGCACCCTTGTCAACGAGCTTTTTCATGATGAACGGCTTGAAAAGCTCAAGAGCCATCTTTTCAGGAAGACCGCACTGCCAAAGCTTCAGCTCAGGTCCTACGACGATTACGGAACGTCCTGAATAGTCAACGCGCTTACCGAGAAGATTCTGGCGGAAACGTCCCTGCTTTCCTTTGAGAAGGTCTGATATTGATTTGAGAGGCCTGTTTGAAGCACCCCTGATCATGCGGGTCTTTCTCTTGCTGTTGTCAAAAAGAGCGTCCACTGCATCCTGGAGCATACGTTTTTCGCT
>JAFOTA010000242.1 GCA_017421145.1 Treponema sp. | reverse complement strand
TGGTTCGAATCCAGTTTGCCCGACTTTACAAAAAGACTTTCTTTTCACAAAAGAAGGTCTTTTTTTTATCTGGGTTGATTTTATTACCCTATTGACAAAGTAGGAAAATGATAGTAAAAGAATATCTGTATAAACCTATTGATTAGCTAGGTTTTTAGTTTTTAATCGGAGGCGGCAGATGTCAAAATCATTTTCAGAAATCCAGCAGAACCATCCTTGCTTTGGAACGGGAAGGGCGAACACAGGAAGAATCCATCTGCCTGTTTGTCCCGGTTGCAATATTGCCTGCCGTTTTTGTGAACGCTCTCTAAACACGACCGAAAACCGCCCGGGTGTAACTGGAAAAATCATTAAACCAGAAGAAACTGCCGGACTTGTCGAAAAAGCCCTTGAAATCAGCCCGGAAATAAAAGTCTGCGGCATTGCAGGTCCCGGCGACACTCTTGCAAGCGACAATGCGATAAAAACATTCAGCATAATCGGAAAACGCTTCCCACAGCTCATAAAGTGCATGAGCACAAACGGACTTTTGCTTTCAAGAAGGGCGGAAGAAATCATAAATGCAGGAATCGACACGCTTACCGTTACGGTGAATGCGGTTGATCCAAAAATCGAAGCCCAGCTCAACGACTACATAATCTGGGACGGAAAAAAAATCGAAGGAGAAGAGGGTGCCGCAATCCTCATCAAAAACCAGATTGAAGGAATCAGGAAAATTTCCGCAGCCGGCATTACGGTAAAAGTCAACACAGTGCTGGTACCAAGAATAAACGGAAATCATATAGAAGAAATTGCGCGTACAGTTTCTGAAGCCGGAGCATTGAAATACAACATCATCCCGCTGATACCCACCGCAAAGCTGAAGGACGAGCCTGCGCCTACATGTGCAGAAATCCATGCCGCAAGATTCGCCGCCGCAAAGCACATCCAGCTCTTTTTGCACTGCAACCATTGCCGTGCCGATGCAGTGGGAGTGCCGGGACGCACGGAATTCTCAAGGCTTTTGTACGCAAACTACGGAGCATTGGACAGCATAAAGGAGAATTTTTCCCATGGCTGAAAACAACCCCGGAAAATACAAGGTCGCGCTCGCAAGTTCTGACGGTGAAAACGTGGACCGTCATTACGGCCGTGCAGACACATTTTTCATCTATCTCATCGACGATGACGAAGGCTATGACTTGGTTGAAAAACGTAAGGTCGTTCCCGTATGCATGGAAGGAAGCCACGTACAGTCATCAATGGAAGAAAGCACGTTGCATTTTTCAGACTGCCGCTATGTCGCCGCAAGCAGGATAGGAAACGGAGCCGCATCGCTTCTTTCGTCAAAGGGAATAACCGCAATGGAACTTCCCGGAACGGTTGAGGAAGCAATCCTTAAAATCTGGAAATACAACAGGATCCAGGGGCTTTTCAATTAAGGAAAACAAGATAAAGAAAAAAAAGAGAAAAAGCAAAGAAAAAATATTTCAAAACCTATTGACTAAGTAGGTTTATAATTGTATATTCAAAACACCTAGTAAAAAGCTAGGTAATTCAAGGAAAACAGACAGAGCGGTTTGGTTCCGCAAAAAAAAGTGTACAGGAGAATATCATGGCAGAAATCAGGCAGATTGCAATTTATGGAAAAGGTGGAATAGGAAAGTCCACGACCACGCAGAATCTTACGGCAGGTCTTGTGGAGCACGGAAAAAAAGTCATGGTCGTAGGCTGTGATCCGAAAGCTGACTCAACCCGTCTTTTGCTCGGCGGACTTGCACAGAAAACCGTTTTGGACACAATCCGTGATGAAGGTGAAAACGTGGAACTTGACCGCATAATGCGCACCGGATTCGGAGGAACACGCTGCGTTGAATCTGGCGGGCCGGAGCCTGGTGTCGGATGTGCAGGACGCGGAATAATAACTTCTATTAATATGCTCGAAAACCTTGGCGCATATACCGATGACCTGGATTTCGTTTTCTACGACGTACTTGGTGACGTAGTCTGCGGTGGATTTGCAATGCCGATACGCGAAGGAAAAGCAAAGGAAATCTACATCGTTGCATCCGGTGAAATGATGGCCCTCTATGCCGCAAACAACATAGCCAAGGGAATCAGCAGATATGCCCGTGCAGGTGGCGTGCGCCTTGGTGGAATCATATGCAACAGCCGCAACGTTGACCGTGAGCTTGACCTTCTCCGTGCGTTTGCAAAAGAACTCGGAACCCAGCTTTTGTATTTCGTGCCGCGTGACAATATCGTTCAGCGTGCAGAAATCAACAGGAAAACGGTTATTGAATACAAGCCGGACTCAAATCAGGCGAACGAATACAGAAACCTTGCTGAAGCCGTCATAAACAACCAGATGTTCACCATCCCGACTCCGATGACTCAGGAAAGATTGGAGCAGATCCTTCTTGAATACGGCCTCATGGATGCCCTTGAAGACGATTATAAAATTTAAATTAGTCATAATGAGGGGGAAGTCTCTCCGTTCGGGCCTTGCGTCCCTCACTCCCCAGAAATTGCCTGCGTCAATTTCTGGCCCCTGATTTATTTTTTTTGATGAGGGGGGAAGTCT
>JAFOTA010000241.1 GCA_017421145.1 Treponema sp. | reverse complement strand
TGCTTTCTGATTTCTGCGCCTGAGTTCAGCAGTTCGTTTCCCTTCCAGTTCATGAAGAAGTGCAGGCTGTAGTCGATGCAGGAACCGATCAGCGAAGTGCCGAGCAGCATGCTGAGTATATGGACTTTCCCGAAAATGAAATGGGTTGCAGAAAATCCCGTGGCCATAGAAATCCCTATGGAAAGAAGCGATGCGATGATCGGAGCCGGTGCCCTGAACACTACCAGAAGCAGGATTACGATAAATGCCAGTGAAATCACCGATATGATGCTCATTTCGGTAACGGCATTGTTTGAGCTTTTATGGCTGTTGAACGGAACGCCTGAATATACGAACCTTACCCCGTCCTTTTCAAGCGGCTCACAAACTGAATATATGGAGGTCACGCCGTTGTCGCTGCTTGCGATTTCAACTCCTTCCTTGGTCAGTATTCCGCTCATGAATATATACCAACGGCCGTCCTTTTCTGATGCAAGCACTCCGTCCTTCATGGTCATCGATGCGCCTGCGTTCTGTATTGCGGCTACATAATTCTGGGTGGCCTTTTCGTCAAGCAGGAAAGGATCAGTCTCAAGGTTCTTGAGCGACGTGTATGTGTAGAATCCGCCTGCGCTTGCAAGTGCGTTGTCGGCAAAATCCCTTGCACCGTCTTCCGTGGAAAGCATTGAAACGCTGTCCTCGTCAAGAAGGTTCCATCTGTACTGGTGCACGAAATCTTCTATTTCGTTGAGCGTGTCCATTCCGCTGTAAAGTGAGAGCTTCTGGAAAAATTTGTTGTCTTTGAGCTTGTCATAGACTTCGTCAGCGGTCGCCTTCGCAATGTCGAAATCCTCGTGGGAAACAAGGATGTACACTGACTGCGATACGCTTGCCGTAATCTGCTCGTCAGCCATGCCCATGATTTTTCCGAGCGTGGATGACGGGAGCATGTTGAACAGGTCGCCGTCTATTGTAAGGCTGCGGCCTGTCATGAGAGAGATTGCAAACATTCCTATAATCAATATATGGAAGATTGCACAAAAGATTGCAAAATGCTTATTTTGCAGTGTTGATAAGAGCTTTTTCAGCATCCGACAACTCCTCTTTATATTTGTGGTCTGTAAAGGTATAGTTTATCGTTCCGCCGTCAAGCTGTTCTACAATGAGGTTCGTGAATACAGATGTCCTTGAATTGCCCGTTCCGGAAACGGTTATGGTCTTCATGACCGATGCGACCGTTTTGTCCTTCGGTGTGAGAACCATCTGCCATGTAGATGCCGTGCTTGTGAAGGCGATGTTGAAATTCTTTTCCAATGCGGATTTGTCTCCGCTGAACAATGCCGTTACGCTCTGTGAAATGCCCTTGAACGCTTCGTTGTCCTTTCCGCTCATTACGGAAGTCTTTCCGTCAGGCGATTTCTGTATGATCTTGTCGTTAGTCACTATCAGTGAAGATGCGACCGGCTTTACTGTGTCCCATATCACGAGCTTTCCGCTGAAAAGGAACGTTCCGCTCGATTTGAGTGAGCGCCTTGCATTTGCAATCTTCTTTTCCTGGGTGAAGCTTCCGGTAGTGACGGCATGGGCCGTAAGGGATTTGCACACTGATTCTACCGTTGCGTTCTGTGCGGATACTGCTGCGGCTGCCAATATGATCATTGCCGTAATTGCGATGAAATGTTTTCTGTTCATAAAATTTCCTCCGTAGTCATTCTGAAACTATCACAAAAAAAACACCAGTCAGAAAAAATCGTTACCTAAAGCTAGTAAAAAAATGAATAATTTGCAATACAGGTTCCAAAAAAAGTTTCGATTATCCGTTTAAATGAGGACTTTTTCGAATTCCTTTATGATTTTGGGCATCATTTCGCTTATCTGGCCTTCCATGCTGGCTCCAGATGCGTTTTTATGGCCTCCTCCTCCGAATTTTGCGGCTATTTCGCTTACGTCGCAGTCTTTGAGCGAGCGGAATCCTGCCGTGCACGTTCTGTCCGTGTCCTGCCTCATGAAAAGCACTGCCTCTATGCCTTCAGTTGAAAGCATGAGAGAGTAGAGGGCGTCTGAATCGCGTCCTTCCTGGCCGTATTTTCTTGTGTCCGCCTGTTCCTCGTATGTGACCGCAAGCTTTCCGTTGCAGTATCTTTCGACCCTTTCAAGCATTATTGCAAGGAGCTTTCTTGTTGACCAAGGTTTTCCTCCGGTCATCTCCTGATATATTTCCCTCGGACTGACTCCTGCTTCAGTGAGCCTAGCCGCCGACCTGAAAGCTTCGGAATCCTTTTCGTTCATGAAGCGGAAAAATCCCGTGTCAGTTGCCATGCCGAAAAACAGTACGTGGGCCTCTTCCTTTGACGGTTTTCCGACCAATGCCTCAAAAAGCTGCTGTACAAGGCATGCCGCCGCAGGAGCCGTGGAATCTATTATGAACTGGTTTCCTTTGACGCTTGCGGTCTTATGATGGTCGACTATGAACGTGTCCATGCCCTTGAGTTCTTCACCTATGTCCCCCGTCCTCGAATGTTCCGAGCAGTCCACGAGTATCAGCCCGGCAGAAGCTTTTTCCGCCCTGGTCATTACGGCAAGATCCGTCTGGAAGTATTTTTCGAAAGGACGGCTCTCAGGTTTCTTGAAAGGCCCTGCGTTGAGGAGCGTGTATTTTTTTTCAAAATGGCGCAGTATATATGACATGCCAAGGCTGCACGCTATGCAGTCGCCGTCAGGTTCCTTATGCCCGGCAACAATAAATGACTGGTGGGCTGAAAGGAATTTCTTAAAGGATTCGATTTGTTGTTCGGTGATTAAAAGCATTTTTTTTCCGTTGGTTTGAGAATATGGCGGAAGGATCCCGGTTTCAGGAGTCCTATAAAAAGACCGGCAGGTAGATTGTCCACCGCCGGTTTTTTTGTTCGGGAAATCCAGGGCTTTTCCAGCGTTTTTGCCGGCTGAAAATGCCTGGAAACAGATTTTCCTAGAATTTTATGTCAAGCGTTTCGATTCCGTCTGTGTCAACCTTTGCCGTTGACGGTGCAATCTTCCAGATCGGGTCGCGCATGTCCGGGTTTGCGGTGAGGACGACATGATGGAACTGACCTCCCTTGTAGAAAACCGTGATGTATGAATCAAGTCCCGGTGCCTTGTTGCGGAAATAGAGCTTCTTTCCTTCGCCTGCCACCTGCCATGTCTTTGGTATGATGACCTTGCTGATGCTGAGATCCTGTACCTGATAGAACACGACATAAGCTTCGCGCGTCATCATGATGCTGTAGATCGGGGTGGTGTAGTAGGTATATTCGGAAACGTTGTCACCGTGATCCCAGATCGGCTTCGATGAGTCTGAGTTGGACTGCGCCAGAGCCGGGATGACCATGCATGCCGCGAGAATTACGGCCGTTATAAATCTTTTCATAAAAAATCCTTCCTTGTAGTTGATTTGATTCCTTGAAAAGCCGTCCTGAAGGAACTGCCTTGAAATCATAGTCAGTATAATTCCAAAAGTCAGGTTTTGCAACAAAATTCTTTTAAAGTTTCCTCCGAAATGTTCCGACAGCCGCATGGACTACGGTCAGCTCCCGCCGGTACCCTTATTTTATGAGGGCGAGCATGATTGCCTTGATAGTGTGCTTCCTGTTCTCCGCTTCATCCCATACCAGGCTGTTTTTTCCTTCGAACACTTCGGCAGTGACTTCCTGTTCTTTGACCGCAGGCAGGCAGTGAAGGAAAACCGTGTCCTTTTTACCCGTGTATTCCATAAGCCCGGCGTTGACCTGATAGGGCTTCAGCAGCCTGTTCCTCTCTTCCTTGAGCGCTTCTTCACCCATGGATACCCATACATCAGTATAGAGACAGTCTGACCCCTTGACCACGTCCTTTTCGTCCGAGACCGATATCCTGGCACCTGATTCCTTTGCGAAAGGAGCGCAGATTTCAAGGATTTTATTGTCGGGGTGCAGCTCTTTGGGTGCGAAGATGGAAAAGTCCAGTCCGAGCTTGGAGCAGATGAGCATTAGAGACCTTGCCACGTTGTTGCGTCCGTCACCGCAGAAGCACATCTTGAGTCCTTTGAGCGTCCCGAACCTTTCTTTGAGCGTCATCACGTCCGCAAGAACCTGGGTAGGGTGGAAATCATCGGTAAGTCCGTTTATTACAGGTATGCCCGAATGCTTTGCAAGAAGCTCCACGTGCTCCTGCTTGAATCCGCGGAATTCGATCGCGCTGAACATCCTTCCGAGAACCCTTGCCGTATCCTCAACGCTTTCCTTTCCTCCGAGCTGTATGTCGGCCGTTGACATGAACACCGGGTGACCGCCTTCTTCACCGAAAGCTGTCTCAAAAGATGAGCGTGTCCTTGTCGATCTTTTTTCAAAAATCAGTGCGATGGTACGTCCAAGAAACCTCTGGTGGACTTCTCCTGCATGCGCCTGCTTTTTCACGAGGATTGCATAGTCCAGTATCTGGAGGATTTCGTCAGGAGTCCAGTCTATCCAGTTGAGAAGGCTCCGACCCTTGAACGGGGTGTCAAATTTTTCTGCTTCCATAGTGCACTTCCTTAAATCATTTTAACGGTCATGTCCGTATTTTTTTCCGTAAAAAAAATAAGCTGCCTAAAGCTTGTAAAACACCGCGCATTTGCGGACGCTTTTTTAGACAGCACCGTATGACGGAACATATTTTATATGAAAAACAAAAAATGGTCAACTTTGTGCAGGAACCGTACATAAAACGCCCGGATTTTTTATCGATTTTTCCGCTTTCCCTATTGACATGAATCTGTAATTAGTATATTCTCAAACCATCAACTTTTTGGTGGCATAGTTCAGTCGGTAGAACAACGGACTCATATTCCGTATGTCGGTGGTTCGATCCCACTTGCCACTACTTCCCCGTCCTATTTTGGATGGGGATTTTTTTTGCATTGACCTGCTGATTGTTATGCGGCTCCGGATTTCATGGTAATTCCTTACAGTATAAAGAATTACGAGAAATTGCCGGGAACCGCCGCATTGGGTGCATTATGGCCGATTCCGGCTCCGCTTGATGACAGCAGCTCCGTTAACTTATAGAGATTTCGTTAATGATTGAGGTTTTTCGGTGCCTTAATTTTTTTGCGGCTCGTTTTCTTCCAGCTTCTGCACTTCGGTTATGAATTCGGCCAGGTTGTTGAAATGCTTGTAGACGGAGGCGAACCTTATGTATGCCACCTTGTCCACTTCGTTGAGCCTTTTGAGGACTATTCCGCCCAAATCCGAAGTTGATATCTCGCGTGAGATTTTTCCCTGCATGTATGCCTCGTCCTCGATTTCCGTCACGATCTGATCGACCATGGACGTGGATACCGGGCGTTTTTCAAGGGCGCGTTCTATTCCCCTCGCAAGCTTTTCCTGATCGAAGGGTTCCCGTCTTCCGTCTTTTTTCACGACCATGAAAGGTTTCTCTTCGATTCTCTCATAGCTCGTGAATCTGTAGTGGCATTGGTTGCATTCCCTTCTGCGCCTTATGCTTTCTCCGTTTGCCATGGAGCGCGATTCGATTACTTTGTCGTCAAGACTTCCGCATGATGGGCATCTCATTTTAAGTGCCTCCCTTGTTTTGCTTGGTCGAACCATGAAAAATCAGTTTTCAAGGCTGCCTTGTGATTACGGATGCCTGCGGAAAAGGTGACCCCCCAGTGCAGGCGGATCCCCTAGTGCTCGAACTGTCCGGCCGTTTCTTTGACCTGCATGAGCAGTTCGTCCATCGCTTTTTCCGTCGTGTCCCATCCGAAGCTGAACCTAACGGCACCTTCTTTTTCCGGTCCGCTTATGTTCATGCTGTCAAGGATTGGGCGTGAATGCCTTCCCGATGAGCAGGCGCTTCCTGTGGATATGTAGAATCCCTTGGAGCTGAGCGCCCTCTCCATTACTTGACCAGGTATGCCCGGGAACGAAGCCTGTACGACCCACGGCGAAAAGTTTTCCGCAAATTCTTCTCCGCTGCGGCAGTGCGGTATTATCGTGCAGCCCTTTATTTCCAAAAGCCCCCGCATGAATTTTCCGGTCATCTCCTTCTGTTTTTCAAGCCTTTCCGTTGATTCCCGGTTTTCATTCCTGATGAGGTATTTTTCAAGGCAGAGCGAAAGTGCCGCTGCTCCAAGAAGATTTTCTGTTCCGCTTCTCGTTCCTTTTTCCTGACCGCCTCCTCTCAAAAAAGGTACGATCTGCTTCGACAGGTACAGGAGTCCTATTCCCCTCGGCCCGCCTATTTTGTGTGCGCTGAATGCAGCTGAGTCCACGCCCCATCCTTCAAGGTCAAGCCTGATTTTACCGGCAGCCTGCACGCAGTCCGTGTGGAAGAACGGCTTTCTTTTTCCCCTGCATTTTTCTGTGAGCGCCGACGCTATTTCTTTTACCGGCTGTATCGCTCCGGTTTCGTTGTTGACGGCCATTACCGATACGAATGCAGTGTCGTCCTCGATCGACGATATGACGGCTTCAGGCGTTATGAATCCGTTTTTGTCGGGGTTTATCGTTATTACTTTCCATCCGCAGTTTTTGAGCATCTTTGACATTTCAGCCAGAGCAGGATGTTCGACCGCGCTTACGGCAACGCTTCCCTTTGACGGTTTTGAAAGCACCGAAAGAAGGGGGATATGGTCGCTTTCGGTTCCTCCGGACGTGAAGAATACTGTGTTTTCCGGCACTCCGAGCGCTGATGCGGCTCTTTTTCTGAATCCTTCAAGGGCTTTCCTTGCGTCGGTTCCCGCTTCATGTATGCTTGACGGGTTTCCCCAGTGTTCGGAGGCTTCTTTTACCGCCTGTGCCGTTATTTCTTCGTCCATTGGGCTTGTCGCCGCCCAGTCAAAATAATGTTCCTTGGAAATCATGCCAGGACCGCCTCTATGTCGCTGTCTGAAACAGTCTGGATGAGGGTGTCGCACAATCCTCTCTGGAGTATGACCCTGATTTCGCTTCCGGTGTTTTTCTTGTCCTTTTTCATTGCAGAAACAATGTCCTTTATGATTTCTTTTCCTTTGCCTTCAATTGCCGACGGAAGGGGCTTCATGTCGTATCCGTATGATGCGAGCGTTTTTTTTGTTTCTTCGGCATATTCTCCGGTGCAGAGCGAGAGCCTCCTGCTTAGGTCAAGCGCACGTCCTATTCCCCAGATTACTGCCTCTCCGTGGGTCACCGTTCCCAATCCTGCCACTGATTCAAGCGCATGCCCGAATGTGTGCCCCAGATTTAGGAACGCCCTTTTTCCATGCTCCCTGAAATCTTCCTCAACGATCTTGGCCTTTGCCTTTACGCATTCGGATATTGTTTCCTGAAGCAGAGACGGATCCCTTGCAGTCACTTTGTCCTTGTTTTCCGCGAATACCTTCCACATGCCGGGGGAAAAGAGGAGGGCTGTCTTAAGTGCTTCTCCCAGACCGGAAACATATTCGTTCTCAGGAAGAGAAAGCACGAAGTCCGTCCACATATGCAGGGTGCGTGCAGGCCAGAACGAGCCGATCATGTTCTTGAATCCCTTGAAGTCGCAGCCTGATTTTCCGCCGACCGATGCATCTACCATCGCAAGGAGTGTCGTGGGCACGAAGCTTACGTTCACCCCGCGCTTGAATATCGATGCCGCGAACGCCGTCATGTCGCATATTACGCCGCCGCCTATCCCTATGAATTCGCAGTTGCGGTTGAAATTGCGGGTCAGCGCTGCTTCCACAATGCTTGTCACGCTTTCGAGAGTCTTGAATTTTTCTCCGGCACCCAGGATAAGGAGAACGTCGTCTCCGTGCGTCCTTATGTCCAGTCCAGTACCGTCATTTTTTTCAGGCGTGAAGAGGTTTACGAAATCTTTGGTTGACGGAAGGGATGCTATGGTACGGTCGCTTACGAAAAGCCTCCGGAATCCGTTTTTTCCTGCGAACAGGCTTACCAGGTCAGGTGATCCCGAATGAAAGTTTATTTCCGAGCAATCGAACCCGGAATCTTTTGGATATGAAAATTTGAATGTCATGCCGCTCATGCAGCAAGTTTAATAGGTTTTGGCATTCATTTCAAGAACAATGTCAGCGTCCGCAAAATAAGGCGGCCTGCCTAGTACGACTTGTCCTCCATTTTTTCCAGGTCGTCAAGCACTTTGTTGAGGCGTTCCAGCTCCCTGTCCAGCGTGCGCTTGTAGTTCAGGCTGCCCGTTGAAATCCTCTCGCGCTCGTCTTCCCAGTTCTGCAGGTCGGTCATGTGGAGGAAATTGAATTTTGACACGTTGGCTTTTTCAGCCCAGAGCTTTGCCTCTTCCCAGTAGTAGTATCCCGCTTCGTAGCATGACTTGGCTTTTTCAAGGTTCCTCTTGTATTCATCCTTCCACGGTGCGTCGTAGAAATATGCGACCTTCTTGTCGTATATGCGCCCAAGCCTCAGATGCTGCTCTATGAGCTTAAGGTTCACGTGCATCATGAAAAGGCACCTGTATTTTTCCCACTGCGTCTCGTTCTCGATTTTTGCCATGGCGTAGTAGGGGTTTGCGAAATCTGCCTTGACAGCCTGCTCCAGCCAGTAGATGTTCTCTATGCAGTCATCGGGGAGCTGCTGGTAGTGAATGTGGTAGAGCTTGTAGTAGTCCTCCTTGTATTTGGCCACATAGGAGAATGCGTTTGAGGAGAAAAACATTGTCAGTATGCAAAGCAGCGCTAAAGCCGCAGGTTTCTTTTTGAGCGAGTTCATATCTATTGTCTTATCGGCATACTGCGCTTTTTTTTTAGTTTTCCTGGAGAAGTCCCATGCTCCTGATTTTTCCGAGTATTTCGGCCGTTACTTCTTCCTTTGTCCTTGATGCGTCCACACGGAGTATTTCCATTCCGCATGATTTTTCCGGGGATGAATATTCTTCTATGACCCTCTCATACTGCTCCACTGTCTTTTCAAGGAACGGAAGGTTCTCGTAGATTTCCTTTTCGCCCCTGCCCGTAATCCTTTTGAGCGATTCCTCAGGCTTTATGTCGAAGTAGACCAGCAGCCTTGGGAGCGGGAACATGCCGTTGACTGTCTCCGGGATTTCCTTGCTGCACGTTATGCTCTGGTATGCGAGGCTGGAAAAAAGGTATCTGTCGCTTACCACGGTGTATCCCCCGTCACATGCCTTTGAGATTCCTGTCACCAGATGCCTGTCGCCGTCCGTCACAAGAGCGCCGTTCACATGCTCGTTCCTGTCCGCAGCGAATATGTATGCAGCGGTCTCGTTCGATACAGGGATGTCGCCCCTGAGCATCTGCCTTAGGAATTTTCCAACCGGAGATGGCGTCGGTTCTGCGGTGAAAAGAAACTTTTGCGTTCCCCGTGTGTTTCTGATTATGTCGAGCTGGGTTGACGTTCCTGCGCCGTCTATGCCCTCAAGGACGATAAAATTTTGTAGTATCATAGAAAAAACCTTCTAATTTTTTATGAAATTTGATATCATAGGAATCTTGAAAAACTTCGGATTTTTGTTGTGTCCTGTTTTGTATGGATTCCGGACGGCTTTCATTATCGCACAACGCCGGAGTAATTTCAAGAAAACGGCGGAACCTGTTTCCGTCATGAAAAGAGGGAGTCTTTTTTTTCAGTGGGAATATGAAAAAGCACTGGTTGAGGAATTTGATAGGCATAATTATTTTTCTCCTTCTGCTTCTGGCGGCGTTTTTTTCTCTGCGTCCGCTGTACAGGGCAATGAACAATGCCATACATTACCTTGAGTCAGCTGTTTTTTCCGTAGTTGAAGAAAAGACCGGGCTGGGTGTCTCTTATGAAAGCCTTTCTCCCTCAATTTTTTCCGGCATCCATCTGAACGGGGTTTCCGTGTATGACAAGGAGAGCGGTGACGAGATACTCAGGATAAGGGACGTGTCTTTTGCGTTCAACCTGATGAAGCTGCTCCGGCTTGACATGGACAACGCGTTCTCAAAGCTCGTGCTTAACGACATAGACATAGAATTCGACCGTGAAAAGTACTCCGGGGTCATTGAAAAGATACTTAGGACTTTCACAGGCAACGAGGACAAGGAGAAAAAGCCGTTCACCATGGAAACCCTTCAGAGCGTGTGGGACGGTGTGTTCAAGATTCCTTTTGCGGTCCAGCTCAAGAACGTGAACGTCAATTACAAGGACAGCGGCAACGGAGTGCAGGCAAAGATCCGCATGATGGACATAAACCGGCAGAAAGACGGCCGTGCCATGGACGTGAGCCTTGACGGTGAGGTTTTTGCAAGCCTGGGACTTCTCGGCGGAAAGAGTGCCGGCGAGAAATTCAGCATAGACGGAAAGCTTCTCCCGGATATTTCAGGAAGCTCCGCCACCATAAGCCTGGGACGCTACAACAAGGCCGACTATTCATTGAACGACTGCGAATTCCTCATCCGGTACAGCGACAATGTTTTTGCCCTCCACACGACCAAGCACAACATGCCTTATTCGATAGGCGCGGAATATGACATAGCATCCGGCGACCTGAGCGCAAGCCTTTCTACTGATGACCTGGATCCGTTCTCACTGATCAAGATGCCGGCTTTGGGAGGAATGTTCTCCAAGCTCAAGGGCATGAGGGTGTCCGCTGACGGTTCCATAGTGTTCAATGTCCCGACAAAGAGATACAGGTGGTCGGCAAAAGGCTCCGTGGGCGTTCCTGCGGGAATACTCTCGTCATATGAAAAGGCTGTCTTCAACCTTGCCGGCAACAATGACATAATCCGGGCGTCTTCCCTGAGCGTATACGGCGACATGATAGGCGCGACATTCACGGGATCGATGAACCTTACGAATTTCATGCCGGTCGGTGAGCTTCACGTGGATCATTTCAGGATGCCCAACGGAGGCATAGTGAAGGGCGATGCATACCTTGACGCTTCCGGTAACGGAATAACGTGCTTCGTGCCTAAGGTTTCGCTTGACGGAAGGGAGTTCACCGCCCTCCAGTTCGACCTTCATCCGGTACGCAACGCATTGAACTTCAAGCTCTCTTTCAACGACTATTCGCATGAGGAGGCCGATCAGCCGGGAAGCGTGGCTTTTGACGGTACTTTCACGCTCGGTTCCAACATGTCCATCCATACTTCTGTTGAGGTTGACAGGCTCTATCTTGATTCCGGGGTTTCTGGACTGGCATTTTTCATGGGAGGCGGGATCAAGGATACCTTCATGAACGCAGCTCCGAATCTTTCGCCCTACATCATGTCGGGAGAAATGTACCTGTCATTTGATTTCAAGACGTTCACTTTCAACTGCCCGTACGTGGTCGTCGCAAACACCGAGAAGGAAAGGCAGATGCTCCTTTTGTCATTGGACGGATCCAACGAGACGATAAACGTCACCAGGTTCGACCTCCTCTATGACAAGATTTCGCTTGCCGCCACTGCGAACGTTGACATAGTGCCCGACCAGCTCATATTCTCTACCAACCTGAGCCTCAACGACATTCCGTACAAGCTTGACGGAGTCTATTCCTTCGGTCAGTGGCTCAGCGTGTCCGGTGACTACGGCCTGCAGCTGGACGTGAACTTCAACAACCCGATGCACGGCGTGTTCCAGATTTCTGAATTCCCGCTTTCGATATACGGATTCCTCCTTAATCTTTCCGCAAGGTCGAATTTCACGTATTCTCCGCTTGAAGGCTTCAGGTTCAATCTGGAGAACGTGACCGTTGAGGACATGACCAACTCAAACCTTGGTTCGAAGATAACCTTGAGCGGCGTGGTCGACAACGGCAACGTGGAGATAGAGGAAATAGGCTATTCGGATTCAGTGTCTTCATTGACCGGAGGCGGAAACGCATACTGGAACATAGAGGACGACGGAGTGTTCTCTTCTGCCACCCTCAACGTTTCAATGGACAACGACGTATCGAATGAAAAGATATTCATATCCGCGACGCTTGAAAACCCGGAGGAGCACGGCTTTGACACTCTTCTCCATGACTGGGTGTTCACTGCGGACGTTGACGTGGACTCCTTCCCGATGGCGCGCTTTTTGGGCAAGCAGAATCCTGACAACACTTTCACCGCGAAAATCCATGCCGACGGAACTTTTGAAAATCCTTCGGTGTCGTTTGACCTTGCAGACCTTTCCCTCAACCTGAACGACAATCCGCTGAAAGTCCGTGGAAACGCAAAATTCGAAAACGGAAGGATAGACATCCCTGAATTCCAGGCTGAGTGGCTTCCTATAAAGCTTGACAATATAACCGGATTCGCTGACCTTGAGACTTTCACAGGCGAGCTTAAGTCAGACATAACGGTGAATGCCGCAGGATCGGACATAAAGATTCCGCTTGACCTTTCGTTCGAGGGAGAGAAGGAAAAGGCTGTCATGGGATCCGACACATACTATGCCGACCTCTTCAAAATTCCCGAGGACATAACCCTCTACCTTGATGCTGATCCTGTCACGGGCGAGCTTCTCAAGATGGACATACCGCTGCACTTCATGCTCCAGAGGTCTCCTGGGCTTACGATCGTCACTTCCGATGATTACCTGGGTCTGAGCGGATACGTCTATGACACGGGAGAGATGGAATTCTACGTGGATGAAACGAAGCCCCTTCATTTCAATTTCAACGGGCAGATTGACGGCTCGAACATGGATTTCCATTTCAAGAACCTGTATCTTGATTTCTCACGTTTTGCCTTCATGTTCAATTCGGACAAGTTCAGCCTCTACAGCGGAGTGATAAGCGGCGACATAGATCTCGGCGGGCTTTTCAGCGACCCTGTGTTCAACGGAAAGCTTGTGCTTGAGGGGCTTGACGCGAACCTCCCGAGCTATATCCCGGAGCACATAACCGGAAAGAGCATTACGTTCAATTTCAGCGGAAATGAGATAAGCGTCCCGAAGACCAACCTCATAATCAGGACGAACAACGTGGCCGTGGATGCAGGGATAAAGCTTGACCGCTGGGTTCCGAGCGACGTCACTCTGAATATGTCCACCGGAGAGAACGGAAGGATTCCTTTCGACATAGACATTCCTTTCCTGAGGCTGAAAGGAGAGGCCGGGGCTGAACTGAGCCTTATCTACAACACCGACGGCGTTGACCTGAAGGGTAACGTTTCCCTGCACAATACCGAGGCGACCGTAATAGACAGCCTTTCCGATCTTACCGGCGGCAACAAGAACAAAGACAAGGAAAAGGAAAACAAGGCGAAAAAGGAGCAGGAGAAAAATACAGGCACCCCGTTCCCGATTTCAGTTGACCTGAATCTGCTCATAGGCCCGAAAGTCAGTTTTGTGGTCAATCCTATACTGCGCGGTATGCTTGCACCTGACTCATCCCTGCATTTCACTATGGACACGCTGAATTCTCTTTGGAGCGTAAAAGGCGAGGTTGCCCTGAGGGGTGGAGAAGTCTTCTATTTAAGCCGCAACTTCTATCTGACTGAAGGAAAGGTCTATCTGAACGAAAACCAGACTAAATTCGACCCTGAGCTAACGGTACGCGCACAGACAAGGGAACGCGACCAGAACGGAAAGAACGTGACCATAACGCTTGAAGCCGTGAACCAGAAAGCGTCCGAATTCGACCCAGTGCTTACGGCCAATCCGGTCAAGTCAGAAAGCGAGATCATGAGCCTCCTCGGTCAGATTGCCACCGGAGATTCTTCATCGGCGAAGGACATAGTCATTGCAGCCGGTGATTTGGTGGCCCAGACAGTGCTCACAAGAAAATTCGAGAATGCATTGCGTGATTTGCTCAATTTTGATATATTTTCACTTCGTACGACCGTCCTGCAGAATGTCATAAACCAGACGATTGCAAGTACGGAAGGCAAAGAATTTGCCGGAATCGGTAACTTTTTTGACAATACGACTGTTTATATAGGCAAATACCTTGGAAAAGACATCTATGTAGACGCTCTTATGCAGTGGTCATTTGATGAAAATTCCATGAGGGATAACATAAATTCCGGAGGAGGGCTTGTATTCCGTCCTGAAGTAGGATTCGAGATGCTTGCTCCGTTCGGAAACATCCGTTGGCAGTTTGCGCCTGATTTCGGGGCCATAGAAAATTCCGTGGTTTCGTCAACGTCGCTTACATTGTCATGGCGGTGGCAATTTTAAAAATGAATATTATAAAGAGGATTTTTATGCGTATTCAACATAGGACCATAGCCTTTCTGATTACATTCGTAATTGCAGCGATGTGTGCTGTTCCTGTATTTGCACAGTCAGAAGCCCCGGACGGCTGGTATTATGACAAGACGATCCGCTCGGTTTCTTTCGAAGGATTGAAGAGCGTCAAGAAAGATGACATTGAAGGAATCACCGCCAGTTTCGCAGGAAAAAAATTCAGCGACGATGTTTTTGAGGACATACTCAACAGAACCTATGCCCTGAATTATTTCGAGGACATCGAAGATATACGCGTCACCCCTTATGACGGTTCATACACGACATGCCGTTCGATATCGGTCGTTCTTGTCGTAAAAGAATACCCGATAATCACAAGGATCAAGTATGTCGGATATCATCAGGTACGCCGCTCGGAGCTTGACGATGCAATTTCAAGTTCGGAAAAGAGCGTTTACAACGAAAGCAAGAGATACATGGACGAAAGGGCAATCCGTGACTTATATATAGAAAAAGGTTATACGGACATAAAGGTCGTTTCGTCAGCACAGGAAGATGAAGACGGATATACGGTGACTTTCACCATTGACGAAGGCCAGCAGACCGTAGTCAAGTCCATACTCTTCACCGGCAATACTTCCGTAAACGCCAATACCCTCAAAGGAAAAATCTCCCTTAAGGAAGCAGGGCTTTTCAACAAGGGTTCTTTCAAGGAAACCCAGCTTGAGCAGGATTCCAAGACCATAGTATCTTACTACAACGACCGCGGTTATGTTGATGCCAAGGTTCTGAACTATGCAATAGAAGAATCCGTTTATAATGAAGAGAAAAAACGCCGCGAGCTTACGATCAGGTTCAACATACAGGAAGGATCGCAATATACGTTCGGCGGAATCACGTTCGAAGGAAACAAAGTTTTCTCAACCGACACATTGCAGGCTCTCGTAAGGCAGAAAACGGGTGCTGTGTACAATGAAACCAAATTCCAGGAAACATCGATGGCCGTGCAGACCAAGTATTATGAAAACGGCTATACGTCCAATCAGTTTTCTGCAACTCCTATAAAGGATTCAAGTGCAAAGACCATTTCATATATTTTCCATATCAAGGAAAATGAAAGAAGCCATATAGAGAACGTCATAATCAAGGGAAACGCAAAAACCAAGGATTATGTCATTGCCAGGGAGATTCCTATTGAAAGCGGCGACATCTTTTCAAACACAAAGATTTCCAACGGATTGAGGAACCTCTACAACACTCAGTATTTCTCACAGATTTATCCTGAAGTAACTCCAGGCTCTGAAGAAAACCTGATCGACGTGGTCATCGATGTAACTGAGCAGAGCACGACAACTTTGGATTTGGGAATCACGTTCAGCGGCGTTTCCGATTCAGATCAGTTCCCGATTTCTATTTTTGCAACGGTTCAGGATTCGAATTTTCTCGGTCTTGGAAAATCCCTTTCTGTAAACGGAAAGCTTTCGACGGACACACAGTCACTTTCTCTCTGATACGGGGAAAACTGGCTTTTCGGTCAGCCTATAAGCAACAACCTTTCGTTGAGCTATTCCCATTCAACTGAAACGGCAAGCAGGCTTTTCGTGACTCCTGACGGCGACATAGATTACGGTGACTATTATATGGAGTATCAGAAGCATGAGTTCAACCTGAGCGAATCACTTGGACGCAGATGGACTCCTGACTTTGCTATCCTCACGCTTACCGGCGGTATTTCAGGAAGCCTCATCAACAACATCTACGATACTTCTCTCTACATACCTTATGATGCAGACGTAAGCGACTATGCCAACAACTGGGAACCGAGGAATTCTTTGTTCGTGTCTTTCTCAATGGACGGAAGAAACATAAGCTACGACGCTTCTTCGGGATGGTTCTTCAGCCAGAGGCTCACATGGTACGGACTTCTTCCGAAAGGTTTGTTCTCGCCTGAGTGGGGAGAATCTGAATTCTACCTGCGCACAGATACCAAGGCGGAAAAATACTTTACCCTTGTAAATCATCAGTTCACGGAAAACTGGGGGCTCCAGCTCGTTCTTATGCTTTACTCAGGACTTTCAATGCAGTTCCCTGTTCCGGGCACTTCCATCAAGCAGGGCAACCAGCTTTATATAGACGGTCTTTTCAGCGGACGCGGATGGTCATTGTACAATTATGACAGCGGCCGTGGTCTTGCGGTCCTCAACAATACCATAGAGCTTCGTTGGCCTGTGGTTCCTGGAATTGTCGCGGTCGATGCGTTCTTCGATGCGTCCATGATCAAAAAAGAACCGTCGCAGGTGTTCACGGATTTCGGAAATCCGAATGACTGGTATTTCAGCTATGGTCCGAGCGTTCGTTTCTGTATACAGCAGTTCCCGCTCAGGCTTTTGTTCGTAAGCAAATTCAAGATTACTGACGGCGGAGTTTCCTTCACGGATAAAATCGGTAACCCGGTTGACTGGCTCAAGAGCTGGGACTTCGTATTGTCATTCAATCTTGCAAATAGATAAGGTCACCACAGGAGACAGGAAGTTTTCGTGGTTCCATAATTTTCCTATGTGAAGGAGCACAACATGAAAAAGGGTTTTAAAACGATTGCTTTGGTTTTCGCCTTGGCTTTTACGGGATTATGCGGACGCGTTTTTGCACAGCAGCAGATTACGAAATTCGCTGTAGTTGACATGGCTCGTATCTATCAGGCCTACTACAAGAATTCAACGGCTGTCCGTAATTATGAAAGAAAAAGGCAGGAATTCCAGACTGAAATCGACAACGTGACGAGGGAAATCCAGAACCTCAAGCAGAAGAAACTGGAATATGACCGCAAGGGTGACAAGTCAAATTCTCAGGCGCTTGCACAGCAGATCAGCGAAAAGACTTCGTATCTGACTGAATACACTTCTACAAAGCAGACTGAGCTTGACAACCTGAGAAACAGCCTCCAGAACAACGATGCGTTCTACAAGAAGCTCTACTCAACGATTCAGACAGTTGCACAGAAGGGTGGATACAGCATGGTCATGAGCCTTCAGCAGGCAAACGCAATAATCTGGTACAGCCCGTCCGTCGATCTGACGAATGCAGTCATCAAAGAGCTTGGACTCAGGCTCTAGTTTTTTACCGCATTTTTTGACGATGGTTCCTGTATTTTCAGGGACCATTTTTTTTGATATAATGAACTCCTCTAAAAGCTTTTTTAGAAGCAAATTTGAAAACGCGATGTTTTAAATTGTTGTTTTTCAACAATTTATTTACAAGGATTTTTACACGATGGCGGAAGACACACCTCTTTTTATGCAGTACATGGGGATAAAGGCGAAATATCCCAATGACATTCTTTTTTTCAGGCTCGGTGATTTTTATGAAATGTTTGACGAGGATGCGGAGAATGTCTCCCGGATACTGAACCTTACTTTGACTCACCGGGGCGACCGTAAGATGTGCGGCATTCCGTACCATGCTTCAAAAGTCTACATAGCGCGTCTTCTCCGTCTCGGTAAAAAGATTGCCATAGCGGAACAGGTCGGTGAAATTGCGCACGGAAAGGGACTCACTGAGCGCAAGGTCGTGGAGGTGATTACTCCCGGAACTGCGGTTGAAAGCGAGTATCTTGAAAGCGGAATCAACAGTTTCCTTGCATCGGTTTTTGTGAGCAGGGGATTCTGCGGTTTTGCATACATCGATGTCACGACCGGAGAATTTAGGGCGACAAGTTTTCCGGAAAAGGAGATGGAAGAAAATCTGCCCAAGGAGATAGGACGATGCAATCCAAGGGAAATCATACTCCCGGATTCAATGAAAGAAAGTCCCGTCATAAAGGCCGTTGTTGCACAAAATCCGTCTGCGGCAGTATCCTATTACCCTGACTGGAATTTCAATGCGGAGCTTTCATACGAGAGACTTAAAAAACAGTTCGGAACGGCAAACCTTAAATCATTTTCGCTTGAAGATTCTTCCCCGGAGATTCCGCCTGCAGGATTTCTTCTTGACTATCTTGAAAAGACGACGAACACACAGTCTCCGCACATCAAGGGAATTTCAGTCTACCATGACAGCGAATATCTTATCATGGACGAATCTTCACGGAAAAATCTTGAAATCCTCCACAACCTCAGGGATTCTGGAAGCCAGTTCACTCTTTTGGAATGCGTGAATCACACGAGGACATCCATGGGCTCAAGGCTTTTGCGCGAGTGGCTTTCATTTCCTCTGACAGACCGTGAAAAAATAATTTCAAGAAACAACCACGTGCAGATTTTCTTTGACGACAGGACTCTTCTCCACAGGGTGCGCGACATGCTGAACGGAATCCTGGACATAGAGCGTCTTGCCGGGCGTATTGCAATGGACAGGGCGCACGCAAAGGATTTGCAGGCTCTCCGTTTTTCGCTTGAAATGTGGCTTAAAGCCCAGGACGTGCTGGGACCGTTGAATTTTGCATCAGCTGATCCTGAAAATGCAGTCCAGATTGCGTCTTTGATAAAAGAGTCCATCCTTGATGATCCTGCCACGTCGCTCACCGAAGGAAGGCTGATCAAGGAAGGCTGGTCTGAAGAGCTTGACAAGTGGCGGGGAATGCGCAAAAACTTCAACGAAATCCTTGAAAGCTATCTTGAAGAAGAAAAAAACGCAACCGGAATACAGAACCTCAAAATCAAAAACACAGGCAACATGGGCTACTGCATTGAAGTCACGCGCGGAAAAGCAGGCATGGTACCGCAGCATTTCATCATGAGAAAATCGATGGTGAACGCCGACCGCTATACAACGCCAAGGCTTAGGGAGCTTGAGGAAAACCTTAACGAGTCCGAATCAAGGATACTGGAGCTTGAAAGGGATCTTTTCCTGGAAATAAGGGGCAGGCTTTCTGAGATATCCTGTAATGACTGAAGAAGAATATATAGATTGTGATGAGAGATTTAAGCCTTTTTATATAGAATTGCCTGTAGATAATGACAGACTATATTTTGAAAGAGTAGGAGACTATAACGAAATTCAGATTCATTTCAATAAAACTGAAAAATCAGAAACAGTTAGTCCTGAAGACGCAAGACTTTCATTATTACTTACTATTCCATGTGTTAAGGAAATATTTATAAAACAAGGCTTTGCGACAGAGTTTAAGAAAGG
>JAFOTA010000240.1 GCA_017421145.1 Treponema sp. | reverse complement strand
GTGTATCTTTGAATTCCGTCACTGAACGGATCATCCCGGCATATGAAGATTATCATTGACTCAGGGAGTTCCTTGTAATCCTTGCCTTTTATCAGGTTGTCCGCGTCGATCAGGCTCTGGTAAAAGCGGGTTCTCGATCCAAGGTCATCATAGCGGTGGGCCTGCATCTCAATGTCATAGACTTTGTCGCTGTCTTTAACATACACATCCAGACGGACTCCGTGGCTCTCATAACCGGCTTTGAGTGTTTTCTGAAGCTCGGGGTACTCAATGTCGCGGACTTTCAAGTGCGTGAGCCGCTCAATCACTTCCTTGCAGATTTCCTTGTTTTTCATTATCTCGCCGAACATGTAATCATCTGTGAATGTAAGATCATCTATTGGTTTCATTCTTTCCTCCACATTTGTTATATGCGGAGAAAATCAGCTTTGTAAAAAAATATGCAAAAAAATCAGCCGGGAGGGATTTCAAGGCAAATCGCTTCAATATTCTACTTTACAATAGCACTTTTATAAATTAAAATACGCGTATGGCTATAATTACAGCACAACAAATAACCCATTATTATGACTACTATAGAACAACTGAGATAAAATTTACCAAAGACGTAATAAAGGTTTTTGGTATGGATCCCAGGCAGATTTACATCAAATGCGACGGGACTCAGTGGCCTTGCATAATAAATTCTACGTCTTTCCAGCAGGTGAAGGTCATCGTCGGAACCAAGGGCGGTGCTTTCCAGCAGCTGGCAAAAAAAGATGCAGGAGCAGCCAGCGTCCATTTCATGTTCAACCGTCCGTCCGGTGAGCAGCTTTCGTTTTTTGTTTCAGGAAAAGTCAATGGAATTTCCTCTTATGCGAACAGCACTGACCTTGCCATACTGAACATCATGTTCACGCAGCGTCCGCCGGATGATTTCATCGAAATGGTCGGCCATCTTATCGATGCAAACGAAAACGCAATCCGCCGCTATGATGAAAGAATCCTCCTAAATCAGGATTCATGCCGCAGGCTTGGTATTCCAAAGGAAGAAACCGTCATCAAGATTCAGGGGGTTCCGCGCAACTGCATCCTCAAGGATCTGTCTTTCGGCGGTGCAAAAGTCATGGTTCTGGGACTGGCCAAATTCCTCGTCAACAAAGAAGTTGAGCTGACTCTCCAGTTTACCGAGCCGAACGAGCTGATTACGCTCAAAGGAATAATCCTTAAGGCGGTACCGGCAGAAGGACGCAATGACATCTATGCCGCCAGCATACGCTTCAACGAAGATTCCATCTCCATGGCGTACAAAATCCACATAAACAACTACCTCTCTTCACTGCGCAAAAATGAGCTTGCAAATCAGGCGAAACAGGAAGAGCTGGAAAAGCAGAAGGCACTTGTGGAGCAGAAAATAAAGGAGCAGCGCGCCATGATCATACAGCAGAACGCTCAAAAAGATGCCCAGAAAAATGCGGCTCCTGCAAAATAAGGGCATAAGAGGCATAAAATGAATCCGAAAAATCACTTGGAGTCCGTTTATTTCATTAAACTACCGGACGACTATACATTTGAAAGGTCACAATTTAAGCTCGACCCTTCAATCATGATTCCGGTGCAGAAAAAAGACGGTGAAGAAGACAGGCCGATCAACATGGCGGAACTGACGAACGAGCAGATTCTTGCCGGCATACTCACGGTGCTTGCCTATGACAAAGACAACCTTAATCTTCCGTATTACAGGCAGATGATCGAAACAATACGCCCGAACATAAAGGTGGAGCTTCAGGAGGCGGCAATCCTCAAAACACGCAACGAAGACTGGGATCTTGCGGAAGAAATGTGGACTGCACTGCACGGGCTTGATCCGGAAAACAAAAACATAATCCTCAACATGGCGCTGTTTTTTGACCAGGCGGCGGACAGCTACAGGAAAAACAATCTCCATGAAGATGCCGATGCCTATGATGATTTTGCGCTCACATACTACAAGGACGCAATGAACAGCGATCCTGAAATCCCGGATGCATTTTTCAACGCAGGATACTTCTACCTCAAAAAACGCAACTTCTCCGAAGCGAAATGGGCGTTTGAAAGCTTCCTCGCATTGACGACCGACGTTCCAGAAGAAGAATTGGGCGAAAACGGCGAAGAAAAAAAAGTGCAGGCGCAGGACTGGCTCAACAAGATTGCATCAAGGAATCTGGAAGACGAGCACTACCACAACGCATACGACCTGATTTCAAGCGGTCAGGAAGAAAAAGGCATACTCGAAATAAGAAGGTTCCTCCAGGAAAATCCGGCGGTCTGGAACGCATGGTTCCTTCTAGGATGGGGCTTGCGGAGGCTCGAACGTTTTTCAGATGCAAAGCAGGCTTTTGAAAAAGCAAGGGAATGTGAAGGCGGCGACGAAAATGCGGACACGCTAAACGAACTTGCAATCTGCCAGATGGAAACAGGTGATTTTGCCGGAGCCAAGGAAAGCCTTGTAGAAGCACTGAACATGGATCCCGACAACACGAAAATCATAAGCAATCTGGGCTATCTTTTCCTCAAGACAGGCAATGAGCAGGAAGCAAGGAAATATTTCATGACGGTCCTGGAGATTGATCCGAAAGATCCGATTGCGGCGGCACAGCTCAAGGCAATGGAGCAGGAAATCTAAAACTTAAGTTCTTTCAGCGGCTTTTCCTGACCTTCATCAAGGAACATGACTTTTTCACCGGTCTGAACGTGCATGGTCTTGAACCAGCCCTGAGGAACTTCAAGCGCATAACGCACCGAGCGTGAACTTGTGACGGAGCTTTCGCTGAACGGCTTCATGTCAAGTATGTCGGTAATCGTACCTGATGCATCGATGTAGGCAATGGAAAGCGGATGCGGCGTGTTTTTCATCCAGAAATTCAAAATCTGGTCTTTTTCAAAAACAAAAAGCATTCCTGTTCCGTCCGGAATCTCCTTGCGCTCCATGAACCCGAAATTCCTTTCTTCCTCTTTTACGGCAATCTCAGCTTCGACGAGCGGATTTGAAACTGAATCAGCGGATTTTATGACCAACGTTCTTACGGGAAGATTGTATTTTCTTTTTTGTGCGCATGACAGAAATCCGCTTGCCGCAACAAAAAAAAGCACAAGGGAAAAAATCACCTTGAAACCGGGGAATGCAATTTTTTTCATATCAGAGTCCATTGAGGAAAGTTTCCTTTGTCTGTTCCGTAACGGATTTTTCAACAAGGGATTTGCTCTGCAGATCATCGAAAACCTGCTTGTCCGTATAGCGGATTGTGAGCGGACGTTCCAAGGTCATTATTACTGAATCATCAGACCACTCGGATTTTGAGGGGCTTAGCGAATCAGGGTTTCCGTATTTGTCCGTGAGCGTCTTGAACAATGAATAGTGATCCATGCGCTCCGGCTTCATTGTGATAGTGATTATATAAAGCTTGTCGTCATGGAACTGGAACCAGCATCTGTCCAGATAAGAATAAGGAGCAGTCCTTGATGTGTCGGTTTCTATGAGCGTCCTGTTTTCTCCGGGAAGCAATGAAACGTCACGTTCACCCCTGTAGCCGAACTGAGCGTTGCTTTTAAGGGCTTCCTTCACTTCATCAACGGACATGCCCAGGCTAATCTTTGAATATCCGTGCGGAAGGGACTCCTGTGAAAATGCAAAAGGCGCAAAAGCAAAAAAACAGACTGACAAAATCAATATTCTTTTTGATATTCCGTTAATCATGGCACCCTCCCCCTGCAAAATTTGTTTTGGAAAATTACCGCCCGGAAAGCAAAGTTCCCGGACAGCATGAATCATCTGTTTGCGTTTTTACTGTTCTGTTTCCTATAGAATGCGGCTGTCTTTATAAGCTCGGCGATATCCTTGATTATAATCTTGCCCCTGTCAACCTTGAGGTTTGGATCGTTGAAAATCGCATTGACGGCTTCCGGTTTGTCATGCGGCGTGATTCCGCAAAGATGGACCAAATCTTCCGGGCTCAAATCGGTTACATAAGGAATTCCTCCGTTTGAGCTGATCTTCTGCTTTTCCATCTGGAGCGAAAGCATGTCGATGACCTTGTCCTTCGGTGCAACAAGAGCTGTGTTTGACAACTGGCGGTACATTGACCAGAGACGGTCGGCAAGCATGGTCGTGAGCCTTGCAATCATCTGCGGCTGAGTGGCAACCATCTGGTCGAAGTTGGCCTTGTTTACCACCATCAGCTTGCACTGTCCATGGGCAATTGCAGATGCTGAACGCGGCTGGTCTTCCAAAAGCGCCATTTCACCGAACATATCGCCTTTTTTGAGCAGGGCAAGGGTAACTTCCTCATTGTCAACCACTTTGGAAATCCTTACTGAACCTTCCTGAATGATGAACATGTCCCTTCCTTTCTGATGCTCGGAGAAAATCATCGTGTCCTCAGGATATTCGCGTATCAGATCCTCGCTCGTTTCAAAATAGGCCGCTTTGGTCGCATGTTTTTTGAGCATGACGAAATGCTTTTTCGCCTCCTCAACGTGAGCGCCTTCCTTGCATGCCTTTATAT
>JAFOTA010000239.1 GCA_017421145.1 Treponema sp. | reverse complement strand
CTTTTGTTCTGGCTTATTTATAATTTTTCCGGTCAAAAAAGTCACTACCCAAATGGGGAGCATTTTTGATTTTCTCGTTGAAATTTCCCTAAAATCTCCAATTTTTTTATTTTTTTCGTTACTATTGACAGAAACATTTTATTATGTTACTCTTGATAGTAACAAGACACCTTATTTATCCGAGGAGAAATCAAAATGGAAAAAAGAGAATTAAAGGAAAACAAAAAGAAGGGAATCAGCCTCAAAGACCTGCTTCTTACCGCCGTTCTTTTGGCAGCCGGTGCAGTGCTTAAATTTTTCGTAGGAAACTTCGTGAACTTTTTCGGAATGAAACCGAATTTCATAATTGCGATGTACTGCATGGCTATCGTTCTTATCCGCCCGAAAATTTATTACAGCATTATAATCGGTCTTATCGCCGGTGCAATCTGCCAGTTCTTCCCTGGAACGCCGTATCTGAACTTTGCGTCTGAATTTGCCGGCGCATTGGTCATGGGTCTTTTGATTATGATTCCTGCAAAATCAAAAGGTGCAAAAATTGCATTTGCAGCAATCAACACATTCATAAGCACGATTGTTTCAGGCGGGCTTTATACGGTTCTTCTGTTTGTCGTCATAAAATCAGACCCGACGGCAATTGTGGCTTATGTTCCGATCGTACTTTCAACTGCCGCACTCAATGCAGTAATTGTCGGCGCACTTTACTATCCGCTGATGAAGGCACTCAAAAAAGATGTCGTTTCTGAACCGGCAAAAACAGAGCCAGCAGAAAGCACAGCCGAAGCAAAATCAGAATAATTCCCAAAAAAGGATTCTTTAAATTATGATTGACATACAGGAACTTACATTTAAATATGCATCATCTGCCGTGAACGCTCTTGATAAAATCACGCTGAATATAGAAAAAGGTGATTTTGTCGGAATAATCGGTGAGTCGGGAGCGGGAAAAACGACATTGTGCAATTGCATAAACGCTCTTATTCCGCATCATTATAACGGTGATTTTTACGGCAGCGTAAAGATTGCAGGACAGGATACTTTTGACACAAATCCAAGCAAGCTTGCCCTTAAAGTAGGTTCCGTATTTCAAGACATTGAAAGTCAGCTCGTGAGTTATTTTGTTGAAGACGAGATTTTGTTCGGGCTTGAAAATTTCGGAGTCCCTGCTGACCAGATTGAAGAAAGAATTAATTCCGCATTGGAGTCGCTTGAAATAACCGAATTGCGTCACCGTGAAATTTCTTCATTGAGCGGAGGACAAAAACAAAAGGTCGTGATTGCGGCAATTCTTGCTCTTGAACCGGATATTCTTGTCCTTGACGAACCGACCGGCGAGCTTGATCCTGCATCATCCGTGCAGATTTTTAAATTGCTTAAAAAACTCAATGAAGAAAAAGGCATTACGGTTGTCGTTGCAGAACAAAAAATCATGCTGCTCTGCGAATATGTAAAAAAACTGATTGTGCTTGAAAAAGGAACTTGCGTTCATTACGGCGAAATCCGAAGCACGCTCACGCATCAAAAAGAAATGGAAGAAGCCGGCATAAATTGTCCGCGAGTTCTGACGCTCACCGGTAAAATGGCTGATGAAAATCTGATTCCTTCATCATTTGAAAAAGAAAATCGAATCTGCCTTAACGCACATGAAGCCGCAGATTTTGTGAAAGATTGTCTTGGAGGAAAAATCTAATGAGCGAAAATCAGGTTGTGCTTGAATTCTCCGGAGTGAGTTTTTCTTACAACGAAACTGCAAACGTAAAAAATCTGAACGTAAAAATAAACAAAGGTGATTTCACGGCAATTATCGGTTCAAACGGTGCGGGGAAATCTACTTTTTCAAAACTTTGCAACGGACTTTTAAAACCAAGTTCAGGAGATGTCCTTGTCTGCGGAAAAAATACAAAAAAAGAAAAAGTGAGCACCCTTGCAAAAACAATAGGATTTTTGTTCCAGAATCCCGACAGGCAGATTTGCTGTTCTACCGTAAAAGATGAAATTGCATTCAGCTTGAAAAACAACAAAATACCGCAGGAAGAAATCAACAGGCGGATTGAAAACACGATAAAAGAATTTGGATTCAATCCTGATGTGGAGCCGTTCAACATGAGCCGTGGCCAGCGTCAGCGCTTGTGTCTTGCATGCCTTATTGCACTGAATCCCGAAATCCTTATTCTTGACGAACCAACGACCGGACTTGATTACCGAGAGTGCATGGAGATGATGGAAAAAATCCGTGGGCTGAATAAAAACGGAACCACCGTGATAATGGTCTGTCATGATATGGAAGTTGTCCTTGATTTTGCAAAATCAGTCATCGTAATGAACCGCGGAGAGATTCTTGCAAACGGCGAAACACGCAGCATACTCAGCAACAAGGAACTGCTTGAACAGGCAAGGCTTCTTCCGCCGCAGATTGCACAGACCGCAATGATTTTAGATGAAGTGACAGACCGGGATATTTTCAAAAATATTTTTACCGTTGATGAAATGATTGCAAAAATCAAGGAGCTTGTAAAATGAAAGGATTCTTAGACTATCTTCCGGGAAATTCTATTCTGCATAAAATGCATCCGCTTGTAAAAATTTTTGTTTCCATTTTGATTTGTGCAGCAGCTTTTTGTTCTTCAAATTATTTTTATCTGCTCGGAATAATTGCATTCAACATTTTGCTTGGTATAATCGGCAACGGAAAAGAACACAACGGACTTTTGAAAAGGACTTTCGGAATTTTAAAAGGTCTTTTGAAAATGTCTATATTCCTTTTTATACTTCAGCTTTTGGTAATCAGAACGGGAAAAATTGTTGTTCCGATCGGCAGCTGGGGATTCACCGACGTTGCAATAAGAAACGGACTCCTTTTGATTCTGCGTCTTACGGGTGCCACATTGCCGCTTTCCATTTTGATTTCGGTCACGAATTTAAATGACCTTTCGAATACTATTGTAAAAACTTTGCACATTCCTTACAAATATGCCTTTACCTTTACAAGCGCAATCCGTTTTATTCCGGTGTTCTCCACAGAAATGTCAGGGATAATGGAATCGCAGAAAGCACGCGGCGTTGATTTTGAAGTGAAAAATCCTTTCAAAAAAATCGGAATGATTTTGCCGCTTTGTTTTCCACTGCTCGTATCTTCCGTAAGAAAAATCGAATCTACCGCAACGGCCGCTGAATTACGGGGTTTTTACCTGCGCACCGGGAAAAGCTGTTTTAAGCAGTACAAAGTCCACTTGTGCGATATAATCTTCATGCTGCTCGGAGCCTCAATCTTGGCAGGGGCAATTCTTCTCAGGATATATTTTTAAAGCTTCTGTCATCAGAATCAGTATATTCCAACTCCTAATAATTAAATTGTTTCCTAAAAAAATTCTAGGTTTTTTTTAAGAAAATTCTGCTCAATAATAATACTTAGGAAACACCGATTGAAAATTTTGCTGCTATAAAAAAATAAGGAGTTGGATGTGCCTGAGAAAATTAAACAACCACTAACCACGCGAGAAATTTTTAACAGAGCCTGCTACTATGTGCTGCGTATAGCCGTAGTACTTTATGTGGCCCTGTTGTTTTTACCTGGAGTAAATCCTGCAAGAATAACCGAAAGAATAAACAGAAACCTTTCGCTTTTCACTTCGGGATTCCTTTACAACAGTCTTACAGAATCAATGGGACGCTATATCAAGAACGGCTGGATTCCTGAAGCTACAATGCGTCTGGTATTTTTCTCCAGCATGTTCTGCTGCTTTGGTGCAATACTTGCAGGCGTCGGCGGATGTCTTTCGGTCGGTAACAACAAGCTCAAGAGACCCGGAAACTTTCTTATGATCGGCGGCGGGCTTCTTGGTTCAATAAGCGTTTTTGGAATCAACAGCGCAAAAAATCAGCTGGCGAATCTGGTTGCGGAAAACCCGGGCTTTGCGGATAAAACAAAAGCACTTTCCCCGGATGGAATCAAAGTGTTTATGATTATCGCAGGGCTTGTCCTTGTTTTTGCAGTCGCATCCCTGATTTTGACTCCTTCACCGGCAAAAGGCGAGAAACCGCACATTGAACCAAAGTTCAGGTTGTTCCTTATGTTCATGCCGTTCGTCCTTCTGCTTTTCGTATTTGCCTACCTTCCTTTGTGGGGATGGCGCTATGCTTTCTTTGACTACAAGGCGGGCGACACTCTTTCAATGGACAAGTGGAGGGGATTCTACTGGTTCACGTATCTTTTCAAAAATGCGGCTACGGCAAAAGACATTGGCCGCGTTATGGCGAATACATTGATTATGTCCGGCATCGGTATTGCGACTTCTTGGCTTCCGATGGTGTTCGCAATCTTCCTTTCTGAAATCAAGAACATGCACGTGCGTAGGGTAATCCAGACATGTACGACCATTCCTAACTTTATTTCATGGGTTTTGGTCTATGCAGTCGCGTTCGCGATCTTCAGTACGGACGGATTTGTTTCGAGCATCTTTGTGCAGCAGGGAATATGGGACAAGGGACAGAATCTTTTGCAGGACGGCTCCAACACATGGCTGAAAATGTGGGCGTGGGGTACGTGGAAAGGACTTGGATGGGGTTCAATCATATACTTGTCATCAATAAGCGGAATTGACCAGCAGCTTTATGAGGCGGCAACCGTTGACGGAGCGGGTCGTTTCCAGAAAATGTGGCACATCACTCTTCCAGAATTGGTTCCGACATATTGCGTCCTTCTTACTCTTTCAATCGCAGGTATCTTGAGCAACGGTATGGAACAGTACCTTTGTTTTGAAAATCCTCAGAACACAAAGGCCATCGAAGTTCTGGAT
>JAFOTA010000238.1 GCA_017421145.1 Treponema sp. | reverse complement strand
GGTCACGAATTTTTTGAGGAGGACATTTAGGAATCCGTATTTTATTTCTTCGTTCGGGAAATCAAGAGTGTAGACATTTTTTTCCGGGTTGTAATCTTTTATCGTGAGGTAGCCGCTCTGATAAACCACCGGGAGCATGTTCTTTGAGTCGGGGTCGTAGTTTTTGAACTGGTCTTCTTTTGCTTTGCGTCCGTTTATCAGGTTTGCCAAAAATATCGGCTGGTTCTGCAAGGTCTTCACAAGGAATGTCGGTGTGCCGCTCTCAAACCAGAATGAGCCGAATCTTTTTGCGTCAAAACATTTCAAAAGACAGAACGGATTGTACACACCTTCTGCTTTATGAGAAAAATGGTAGCCGTCGTACATCTTTGCAAGCATTTCTTTTGTTTTTATAACGCTCATGTCCTGTTCTTCTGCAAGTGCGGCTATCTCCGGCTCAAAATATTTTTCCAGTTCCGTTTCGGAAATTCCGCACAAAGAAGAAAACGCTCTGTCCAAACTGATGTCGTTAAGCTGGTTCAGTCCGCTGAAAATATTTATGTGGCTCACCTTGGTAATTCCAGTGATGAAAAGAAAGCGGATGTATTTGTCGCAGTCCTTCAGCGGGCTGTAGAAACTTCTGAGCTCCTGGCGGTTCTGTTCTTCGGAATCTGTATAAAGGGCATCGAGAATCGGTTTGTCGTATTCGTCGATTAGGATTACGACCTGTTTTCCGGTCTGTTCGCTGATGCCATGAATGAGGTGTGCGAATCTTTCCGCTGGGTCGTTGCTTTGTTTTTCGATTTTGTATAAAGCCTCGTGCTCGGAAACGATTGCATTAAGTCTCGCTTTCAGCCGTTCATTGTTTTCGTAACTGTTCACGCCGAAACTGATTTTAATGACTGGCCACTCAGTCCATTCCTTTTCTTTTTCAGAAATGTATAGGCCGTCGAACAGTTCTTTCTTTCCAAGGAAAAATGCCTCGAATGTTGAAAGCAAAAGACTTTTGCCAAATCGTCTTGGTCTGCTCAAAAAAAACGGGGTGCTGAGGCGCGCAAGCTCGTAGACATATTTTGTTTTATCCACGTAGACGTAGCCGCCTTTTCTGAGTTTTTCAAAATCCTGAATGCCTATCGGCAGAAAGCGTTCTTCCATGGGGATAGTATAAACTGTTTTGGAAAGATGGTCTATATTGGCAGATAGTCAATAATAATTCTGTGGGGTAGTTGGGGATTTTATCCGCATGAAAAATTTTGTTTATCCCGATGGATGTGTTTGATTCATCCGTACGGACATTTTTGTTTGTCCCGATAAACGCATCTATTTTATCCGTATAGAATAGAAGAAAATGCATGATAAATGCGGTGAAAACATTACAAAACCGGGATAAAATTGAAACAAAATGCGGACAAAAAAAGGAGGCCCGTATGCCAAAAAGATGCGGGTCTCCCATGGTGGAGTTTTCATAACGGATAGTCCTTTCCGCTTTTGCGGGTCTTAATCGTAAGCAAAACCGCCGTTATTCGGTTCGGCTACCTCACAAATCAGTCGTCGGTACCAGTGGCCGACATGTCGTCGCTTATGTATTTTGCGTCCAGCTTCACGTAGTCCGGTTTTTCAAGCTTGAGTTTGAGCATTGAGTCCGGGGTGTACATGACGCGGATTCCTTCGATGTCATTTGCCGTAACCTGTCCTGCCTTTTCGTAGCCCCAGCAGCTCGCTTTGTTTTTCAGTCCCAGCTTGAAGATTCCGAAACTGTCCAGTCTTACCTTGTAGCCCAGAAGCATGTACTTCGGCACTGTGAGGAGAAGGCTCCTGATTACACCTATGACCTCAGTCGGCGTGAGGGTCGTGCTTTGGGAAATGTCCTCCGCAAGCTTGTCAACGCCGATTTCTGCAATATAGGCAGGGGCGGGATAGAACTTTCCCTCTGCCTCCAAATTCTGCGGATTCAACCGCTTTCTGCTGATAAATGGAACTGCCATACGCAATTACCTCCTGTAATTTTTCAAGCCGTTCTGCACTCCCTGTGGCGGGCGGTACAGCCTTGTTCGACGAACGTTCGACCTGCACCGGTTTTGGCTGCAAAACTCAGCTAAAGATTTGTAAAACTTGGCAAAATGTTCGATTATTTCACCTATTTTACTGAGTTAAATATACACCAAACTGATTTTAAAGTCAAATTTTATTCGATTTTTTCGCCTGTTTTTGCAAGTTTTTATTGAAATATGCCGAAAATGACATTATAATTTTGATTTATCCGAGGGGAATCAAGGGAAAAAGCCTATGTTGGTAAAATTCAGCGTTTCAAATTTCTTGTCGTTCAACAAAAAAGAGACATTCGGCATGGAAAGCGGCCGTGCCACAAAAAAGCTTGAGCATCTGCTTGAGGACGGGGATGCGGGGAAAAGCCTCCTGCATTTTTCTGCCATGTACGGAAAAAACGGCGCGGGGAAATCGAACTTTGTCCGCTCCATTTCCGTTCTGAAAAATTTCGTGGTGGCGGGCACTCTTCCGCAGCGGGCGGGTGAATTGTGGTGCAGGATTGATGATGGGAATCAGTCAATGCCGACGGAATTTGAGATTGATTTCATTGCGTCGGGAAAACTTTATGAATTCAATCTTTCCATAATACTTGCGACCGGAATCATCACGAAAGAGGAGCTTGTCCGCATCAACGGAAACCGCCGGACGAAACTCTATTACAAAAATGCGGAGAGCGGCGGGTATAATTTCCATGGAAGCATCAGGGGACAGCGGAAGGACATTGAGGTTTTGAGCCGCACCTTTGCAATGAGCGGGAACTGTTTTTTGTTCTGCATAAACCACAACACGCAGGGATTCTATGCCACGAACCCACAGGCGCAGCCGCTAAGGGATGCATTCCAGTGGTTTAAGGATACGCTCGAAGTAATCTTTCCCGACCAGCCTCTGCAGGAAACGTCGCTCCTTCAGTATGAAGTAAGCAAGTCGGATTTCGAAAAGCTGCTTAAGGAATTCGACACGGGCATTGAGGAAATAAGGCTTGAGCCTGTTTCAAAGGAAAAGGTTTTTGAGAACCTGGACTTCAGGCTTCAGCAGAGAATCAATCTTGAAATGGCACTCGTTCCGTCCATCGCAAACAATATTGCCGCACTGAAAAATCAATTGTGGCTTACACCGCCGACTCAGGAACCCGGCCGCATTTACTCGCACGTAATCAGAAGCCGCAGGGATATTTTCATAATCAACCTTGAGAAGGACCGCGCGTTCCGTTTTTATGCATTGAAGTTCGTACACAACATCGGCGGAAAAAAAATCGAGTTTTCAATGATAAGCGAAAGCGACGGAACCCACCGGCTGTTCCAGCTTTTGGAAATCCTTGTGTGCAAGAAGGAAAAGGTTTTCATAATGGACGAAATGACTCGGAGCCTACATCCGAAACTTGCGGTCCAGTTCGTTAAAAAATTTTTCGAACGAGCAAACGGCCGCAGGATTCAGCTTGTGACTACGACTCACGAGACACGCATAATGAGCCACGACATTGTGCGCAGGGATGAAATCTGGATTTGCGACACTAACGGGGACGAAAGCACAAGACTGTTCAGCCTTGAAGATGAGCAGGTGCGCATTGATAAAGTCATGGATGAGAATTACATGAAGAATGTCTGGGGCGGGGTTCCGGTGTTTGAGGGGGAGGAGGAAAGTGGAAATTGATTT
>JAFOTA010000237.1 GCA_017421145.1 Treponema sp. | reverse complement strand
TGAGTGCGGAAATATTCACATACTGGGTGTCTCCGCCCCAAGCTTCCGGTGTAAGTCCGAGTTCGCTGAGCTGTGTCATTACGCGGTCAGGATTTGCTTCCGGCTTGTCTATTTTGTTTACCGCCACGATTATAGGAACCTTGGCGTCCTTTGCATGGTTTATGGCTTCAAGGGTCTGAGGCATGACGCCGTCATCCGCAGCAACGACAAGAACTACGATGTCCGTAATCTGAGCACCGCGCGCCCTCATCATCGTGAAAGCTTCGTGTCCAGGAGTATCAAGGAATGTAATCACGCCCTTCGGAGTAGAAACCTGATATGCACCGATTTTCTGGGTGATACCGCCTGCCTCGCCCGCAACGACGTTGGTGTTTCTGATTGCGTCCAAAGTCTTGGTCTTACCATGGTCAACGTGTCCCATGACGGTGACGATCGGAGGCCTTACGCAAAGACCTTCTTCAGTTCCCTTGTCGCTTTCGATGACGGTCTCTTCATAAAGGCTTATCCTATTGACAGTGCATTTATATTCGCTCGCGATGATTTCGGCTGTGTCGGCATCGATGCTCTGGTTGATAGTGACCATCATTCCGTTTGCCATCAGCTTTCCGATGATTTCGCTGGCCTTGAGGTTCATCTTCTTTGCAAGATCCGCAACGGTGATGCTGTCCATGATGTCGATCTTTTCCGGAACTACGCTCGCCGGAGTGATTTCCTTCTTCTTGTTTCCGTAAAGCTCATCCTCACCGAACGCCTGCTCTTCATCCTTGCGGTTATAAACCTGTTTCTTGCCTTTGAACTGCTTTTTTGCAGGAGCCTTGTTACCGGCAAGTGCAGCTGGATTTGCAAAACCGCCCGAACCTGTGCGTGGTCCTGAGAAATCTGGTCTTCCGCCTCCCATTCCGGGTCTCGGCTGACCGTTGAATCCGCCCTGACGCTGACCGTTGTTGTATCCGCCCTGTCTCTGGCCGTTATTGTATCCGCCCTGACGCTGGCCGTTATTGTAACCGCCTTGTCTCTGGCCGTTGTTGTATCCGCCCTGGCGCTGACCATTGTTGTTGTATCCGCCCTGACGGTTCTGATATCCTTCACGTGCCTGGGTTCCGGTAAAGCCTGAATCCCTGCGTCCGTTGTTATAGCGCCCCCTTGGTCCGCCGCTCAAATTCCCTGCCTTTACGTTCGGGCGCACGCTGTTCAGCTCAAAAGTCTTTACCTGGCGCTGAGGCTTTTCTGCATCAGTACCCTGAGTCTTTGTCTGTTCAGGAGCTTTTTGTCCCGCAGGCTTTGACTCTCCTGAACCGCCCTGCTGAACGGAAGAAGCTTCCGGTTTTGCCTGTGCCTCGGTTTTCTTGACAGGCTCCGTCGCATTGCCTGAAGGTACGGATTTCTTTTCTTCAGAAGCCGGACTTGCATCGGAATTCTTCTTGACGACCACGTGTTTTTTCTGCTCTTTCTGCGCAGATGCCGAAGACGGCGACTTACGCTTGATTACGATCTTCTTCTTTGGTTGGGATCCCTGAGATTCTGTCTTATTTGCTTCAGTCTTCTTTTCTTCTTCCGCCATATAATCCTTTTTCCTTTAATTTACTCGAATGCTAATTCTATTCCACATTTCGGACAACGGGTGTCATTAAGAGAAATCTTTGCACCGCATTCAGGGCAGAAATACTCTTCCTCTTCCTGACTTTCAGCTTCCTCACCGTTCACTGCACCGTCCTCATCTTCAAATTCGACGTTTTCGTCAATAATCTTGTTGACGGCCTCAATATCCTCAGCAGAAAGACCTTCAATATCTTTTACCTTGTCGTTTTCTACAGCATCTACGAAGTCTCCGATATCGTCAAGCCCTGCGGCCTTCAAAATTTCCGCGACGCGTGAATCGATTCCAGGGAGATGTGAAATAGATGCGATTTCCTCTTCCTGTGCTGCAACGGCCTGATCCATTCCGGCAAAGAGTGACTCAGCGGCCTTCCTTGAATTGTCGTCTTCAACGATTTCCATTTCAGCGGCCTGTGATTCGGTCTTTACGTCTATGTTCCAGTTGCAGAGCCTGTTTGCAAGGCGCACGTTCAATCCGGATTTTCCGATTGCAAAAGAGAACTGGTCTTCCGGAACGATCGCAATGGCTTCCCTCTTTTCAACGTCGGTAAGAACTACGGTCTTGACCTTTGCAGGAGTGAGGGCTTCCTTGATGAACACATGCGGATCCTCATCATAGCGGATAACGTCGATTTTTTCGCCCATCAGCTCGTGGATTACGTTCGTGATTCTGGCACCCTTGATACCTACGCATGCACCGACCGGGTCAACTTCCGGCTTGTTCGTATAAACTGCAATCTTGGTTTTCTTTCCGGCTTCGCGCGCAACCGTCTGAATGCCGATCGTCCTGTCGCTGAGTTCCGCAACCTCACGCTCGAAAATCTTTTCAACGAATTTTCCGTCAGCACGTGAAAGCACAAGCTGAACTCCGGTATTCTGCTTCTTGATGTCCGTAACGAGTCCGCTCAGACGGTCATTGATTTCATAAAGCTCCGCCGGACTCTGGTTTTTCGCCGGGAGAAATCCCTCGACGTCGTTCAGGTTCAGGTCAATGAAAATGTTTCCCTTCGTCTCGCGCTGTATGGTTCCTGAAACAAGGCATCCCACCTTGTCCTTGTGCATGTTGTAGAGGTAATCCTTGTGCGTGTCGTTTAGGGCCTGATGTGCGTTCTGCTTTCCCGTATCGATTGCAGAGCGTCCGAATTTGGTCGGATCCAGAGGAATGTCTATAAAATCACCGATTTTCTTATCCGGATCAAGGTTCACGGAATCATCGTACTCAATTTCATCGACTTCGGAATAGGCAACGTCAACGACCTTCTTGCGTGAAAACACCTTGACATCGGAAAATCCGTCCGCGATCTCGACTATACAGTTGTCACAGCTGCCATAAACCCTCTTATAAGCAGCCTTGATCATATTTTCGATTATGGCTTTCGCCTCTTCTTCCCTTACACCCTTTTTCTCGGCCAGCTCACGGAATGCATCCGAAAGCTTAGGCTTGTCGTCTTTTTTTGGTGCTGCAGCTTTTTTAGCCATGACAATCCCCCATTACAAATGTATAAATTTTGCTTTTGCTATATTTTCGTAGGCAACGGATATCTCTTCGCCGTCCCCCGTTCCATCAGATTCTTCCTGCTGTTTCAAAGGAGTCAGGACAACATGTTTTTCATCTGAACTTTTGATTGTGCCGCTCACCCAATCACCGACGGTCTTATCCCACACGCGGATCTCACGTCCTGTAAAAAAAGAAAATTCAGCGGCATTCTTTATGTTGCGCTCCATGCCGGGAGAACAAACTTCCATATATAAGTTGTCCTCGCACACGCCGAGCATAGATATGAGCCTGGGCTGCAATGCATGGTGAACCTTCGAGCAGTCAGCCACGCCGATGTCCTTTTTCACGTCCTTCGATGCAATCACCGCGGTGACATGAACGGAACCTTTCTGCGGAACTACCTGCAGCTCGACCAACGTAAACCCGGCGGCATCGACAACCGCAGAGCTTTCCTTGAAATGCGGAATGGAATCCGGCGACGTATAATTCAAGCGCACACTCCCTTATAACAAAAATGGAGCCGTTTCGCGGCTCCATCTTAAAAATAATTAAAATGTATCTATAATATAGCGCATCGGGCATTTCATGTCAATTACTTTGAATTATTTTTATAGGAAAAAAGTTTTCGGAAAGCCGGGCTGTTTTTTCCGGAAAATTCTGCCGATATACAGAAAAGGCGGATTCCAGGGAAACCGAAAGACGGATGGCATCCTCAGGAGCTTGGGGCTGTCTTTACTTAAAAAAACTTGACGGCTGAACTTTTCAATGCTAAACTATCAAAAAGATTTTTTAGTTTAAAAAAATGTCAGCGCAAAGCAAATAAAGGGAGTTCAATTTTGGCATCTAACGACACGTTTGCTCATATACCTCTTTTCGCAACGGCGGCCATAGCTTCAATACTGCTGGTGCTTCTCCTTATTTCAAGGAAAAGGAGCACTGCAAGGGTAAGCTTCACCGTCCTGATTGCAGATATAATCCTACTTTCCTCAAGCCTTGCAGCAGGTATTATGATCGTTTCCGGAGAAGAGATTTCGAGCGCACTTTTTTTCTTCAGCATAGCGCTTTTTCTGGCGGCGTTCCTCGTGCTCCCCTACGGAATCATGCTTTCGACGTTCGAACCGAAAAAAATTGAAAAGCTCGTCCCTAAATCATACAACGAAAAGAACGAGAGGCTTTCCGAACAAGTGCAGAAGGCTCCAGAAAAAAACGGTGACCTTTCGGAAGATGAGCTTGCAATGCTCGACGTGAACAGGGATTTCATGGTTCATGCAGCCGGTGCATATGATTCAGACCAGGGATACAACGACTTCCTCGACTACATAAACAAGACGATAAAAGAACAGATAAACGCAGACGGAGCAGCCCTTCTCATGGTCGATGACTTTGAGGACCTTGTTTCCGTAAAGGCTTTTGACGGTGATTTTCCGCCTCCTTACAAACTCCCTTCAGACCTGCCGCACAAGCCGGTACGCATTTCAACAAGCTTCAAATTCGCCTCGTTCTCTCTTGAGGGAAACATTTTCGGGGAAATCGCAAAGTCAGGCCGCCCGGAACTCATAGACAAGCCGGAAATCGATGACAGGATATATCAGAACGGTCCGGAAGAATTCCTTGAATGCGGAAGCTACATAATCGTACCTCTCAAAATCCAGGGAACCGTAATCGGCGTAACTGCATTCGCGCGCAAGAACGGAACTCCGAAATTCACCAAGACGCATCTCGGCATTGCCTCTACCCTCACGGATTTTGCAGCCGCAATCATAAAGAACGTAATCACCGTAAAAGACATAATCGAACGCAGCGAGATGAACAAGGAATCTGAAATCGCCATGAAGATCCAGAGCACGCTCAGACCGGTCAAGCTTCCTTTGGTCAAGGGAGTACAGCTCGGAAACATCTGGGCACCGGCAGACGGCGTTTGCGGCGATTATTACGACGTAATCGTTTCAAGGAAAGACAGGGTTTCGTTCATCATGTCGGACATCGCAGGAAAAGGAACGAACAGCATGACGGTCATGACAATGATACGCGCCATGCTCCGCCTTGTAATAAACACTACCCAGAGCGCAGGAAAAATCCTCACGTGGGTGAACAAGGGAATCACGTCAGAATCATTCAGCACGGATCACTTCGGTTCTGTGGCTTTGATAAATTACAATCCGTTGGAGCAGACCATGGAGATTTCGACAGGCGGAATCATCCCGGTGTACTATTTTGACGGAGAAAAGAAGGAAATCAGCCTTTTGTCACAGTCTTCTGACCCGATCGGCGTAGAAAAAACGTCAGAATACAAAGATTTCGTGCAAAATGTTAAAAGTGGTGATATAATATTCACATATACCGATGGTATTGTAGAGGCACTTAATGAAGACGGAGCGCAGTACACTACTGAAAAGCTTCTGGACATCATAAAGGCCAACTGCACCAAGCCAAGCAAAGAGCTGGCGAATATCATCAAGAATGACGTAAAAAACTTCAGCGGCAACGCTAATCAACATGATGACGAGTCGCTGCTGATTATTAAAATTCAGTAAATTGTGCAAAATGGGCAATAAGGAGAACACATATGGAACTGAAAATACGCAAGAATGGTGAAGTTTACATCATTGACGTAAACGGCGAAATGGACTTGTACAATTCTTACAAGCTTAAAGAGCTGGTAAGCAAAATGCTCGAAAAGAACGTCAAGTCCTTTATTATCAACATGGAGCAGGTTGATTACATCGACTCTTCTGGAATCGGAGCTTTGATTTACATTTGCTCAACGATCAAGAAGATGAACCTGAAGCTTTATATTTCAAATATCCATGGTTCCGTAAAGAAGGTTATCGAGTTGACAAAATTGATGGGCTACTTCCCTATTGCCAATTCAGTAGAAGAAGCACTTTTAATGGTTAACGAATAGGAGAATTTTACAGATGGACATGATCAAAGAACTTCGCTCAGATGGCAATGACCCGTTATTTGACAAGTCAAATATGCTTTACAAGGAATTTCCTTCTGATTTCCGCCAGATCCGCTACTTCACATTGCTCATCGTTCAGTCTGCGCCGTTGGAAATCAAAGAAATCAACCTCCTTGAACAGCAGATTTCTGAAATAATCAAGAATGCCGTAAAGCATGGAAACCATTGCGACATCAACAAAAAAGTCCATGTCTGGTATTCTTTCTCCGCAACGCATGCCCACATCATAGTGGAAGATGAGGGAGAAGGATTCAAAGACCTGGAAAAATGGAATGAGTTCAACCGCAAGCGTCTTGAATGTCTCCATACCTCAAACTTTGAGGAACTTACGAATTACGTAACATTCCGTACCAAGCAGTCCGATGAACAGGACGGTGGAAATGCCCTTTTTGCCGCATTGGAATACTGGAACGGTGGATTCGTATACAACGACAAGCGCAACGGAGTGGCAATGCTCAAGCGTTTTGCACAGAAACGCCACGGTGTTGCAATTGATGGAGAGTAAACCTGTTTGAAAACATGTTTTTCGAACTCTTTTCATAAGTCCATTGCCAGTCAATAAAAAAAACTTGACTGCAAGTTGTTTTTTGTCTATATTATTACTCGGATTGCACTTTTCGCGGACAATGTAACATTTGACCGCGAAAGTCATTTTTTTAACAGGCTCTTTCGGAAACAATCTGAAAGCCTTGAAATCAACAGGAACCCGGGGGTGTACCGGTTTCGACAGATAGGAGTGATCTTGCGCTGCAGGTGAGGCTGTCATCTGGTCTCTGATTCAGGTGAAAACAATAACTGCTAAACGTAGAGACGAAGAGTCTGACGAACAGCTCGCTCTCGCTGCTTAATCGCGGCCAGGGCACGGAACTTGTGGGGCGCTGTTCCTAGCACCACGATGTTCTGTTACAGACAGGGACTTGCATTGTACAATGTCCAGATTGTGCAGTGGACTTTATCTGGAATACGGAGACGACGCTTTTGGGGCTGCTACCGTTTCCCGACAACCACCTCGCCCTAATAAACCTGTAGAGGCGCCTGGTTAGCTTATTTGGACGGGGGTTCAATTCCCCCCACCTCCATCACTTATCTCCTTATAAAATAAGGAATTAGACAACATAAAACGGCTCGTGTCAGCAAAAATGACAGCAAATCTTTTTTGCAGAATTTGACATGGAAAAGATTGGAATAGAAAAAGAAAATATTGCACGAATAGTTATAAATTCATTGCTGCTCATTATGGCTCTACTTAGCTTATTTATCATACTCTTCGAGCATCTTAATAGATGGTTCTTAATAATTCCGGTCGTTTTTATTTTTATATTTATATTTGCAATAATCACCGAAGTTTATGAATGTATTTTTTATGATGATACCCATATTATAATTCGAAGCTTCAGCGGCAGAGAAAGCATAGATTTCGTCGATATTGAAAAAATTAAACGTGATTTTATTAGAGGTAAAACAGTTAATGGCGGCGGACATTGGCGTTATACCATGCAAATAAAAAAGGAACAAAACACACGGGAGATAATCGT
>JAFOTA010000034.1 GCA_017421145.1 Treponema sp. | reverse complement strand
GATCGTTTCCAAGCACTATGTAATCCGGGGAGGACAAATCAAAATCACCGGAAATCATGCGGACTTCCTTTTCAAAGCCGAGGTCTTCCTCAAGTATATCCGGGGAAACTGCCCTGACCAATGCCGCGCTCTCACGTCCGTTCAAAGAAACCATAAGTCCCTGCGCTTCATAAAACGGATCCGCACATGTTACGAAATCCTGATCGCCGCACCAGCTTTCAAAAAGATTTTCATCCCCGATATCAGATACCCTGATATGGTATGATGAAATTTCCATGATCGCATCGATGAATTCCATCTGGAATCCGTTCATCACGCTGATTACGACGATGAGCGCCATGACACCGAAACATATTCCCAGGCTTGACAAAGCGGAAGTGACTGCCGTGCGCCCCTTGCTGTCAACCTTGCTGAATCTGCTCGATATGAAATTCATCCACTTTATTGAAGACAATCCTTTTTTGTCCATCAATTCCATCTCCTGCCTCAGAACGTTCTCCGGCTCATTTCCATATCACCAAGATAAGTGATTTCCAATACCCTTTCGCTGTCCTTGTATTCGGTGGAAATCTTGAAGCCTCCGTCAAAGAAAACGGTCTGTATATAATCATTTTCCGATCTATAGCTTGTCTGAATTCTCAGAACGTCATTTTCATAATAGCTCACGTCCGGTATGCTCGACCTTGAAGAATACGTGTAGATGTTTTTCGTGGACTTTGAAGTGCCGTCGTCGAAATTCTCCAGAAGCTTGTCTATAACGAGCCTGTCCGAAGCATCATAGGTGTAGCTGTTCTTTTTTTTCAGGATTCTCTTGACTCCACCGGCTCCGTTGCTTCCTACGTCATAGTCAACTATTTCCAGAGGCTTTCCGGCAGCATTGTATCTTGTTTCCATATACTTGTTGCCGACAAAATCCTCTTCGCCGCAAAAACGCGGTATGGTTGCAGATGCGCTCGAATACGTGTACCTTGTGCGCTTCGTCATAACCGAGCCTTGAGATGACCTTGCATTTTTCCAGACCGTCCTTTCAAGCATCCTGTAGTAATCATCATATTCGGTGCGCGTGAAAACATCATTGTTCACGGAGATTACCGCATGCCTGTCTCCGTCAAGCGGATCAGGAAAAGAAAAGTATTCTTCGCCATATTGGAAAAGAGAAAGCCGCTCCATGGAATTTTTATAAAGAACTTCCGCCGCGCTCATGCTTTCAAATCCGAATTCCGCAGAAACTCCGCCGCTCTGGGGACCGTACAATGGATTCTCAAGATTTTTGAGTGCGCTTTCCTCTTCGGTATTTTCTTCGCTTGCTTCATTTCCGAACAGAATCCTGTTTTTTTCCTCCGCAATGAAATTCCTCACTTCCATGCGCTTGTTGAGCTTTTCAATCGTGGTCATATCATTCCCCTGAAGCTTGATTTCCAAATCAGCCTGCTGGGGCGTGAATGCCGAAAAGAGAAGATACAATGAAAAAACCGCGGTCTGCAAATCCAATTTTATTTTCCTAAAAATTCCGAAAGATATGCATCCGGATCCAACGGCGCTATGTCAGGATATTTTTCGCCCGTGCAAACGAATGCAACCGGAAGACCAAGCTCCCGTCCTATGGAAATTATGCCTCCGCCTTTTGCAGTGGAATCATATTTTGTCATGACTACCGCATCGATCTTTACGGCATCATTGAACACTTCCGCCTGGCGCAGTGCATTCTGACCCGTAGTTGCATCAACGACGAGGATTTTTTTGTAGCATCCTTCGCTTGCTTTTGAAGACGCTATCCTGTCGATTTTCTTAAGCTCGTTTACAAGGTTTTCCTTATTGTGAAGACGGCCTGCAGTATCGGCAATGACAAGACCGCCTCCGTTGGCTTCACATGCGCTCGCAGCATCAAACACAACCGCAGAAGGATCGCTTCCCATCTGGTGCTTGACCACGCGGATTCCGAGCCGTTCGCCGTGCATTGAAAGCTGATCGACTGCGGCAGCCCTGAAAGTATCCGATGCGGACATTATGACCTGAGTTCCTTTGTCTGCATAAAGCTTTGCCATCTTTGCGACGGATGTTGTTTTTCCCACGCCGTTCACGCCGAGAACCATGAATATATTGACCTTGCCGCTTTCAACAGGAAGCTCCACCGCACGCACATACGGACGCAGCATTTCGGAAAGGACATCCGTTATCATGCCGGTTTCGGAGATTTTCTCTTCCTTGCATTTTTTCTGAAGCTCGTCAACGATTTCGACGGCAGCCTTGGCACCGAGATCACCTTCGATAAGTACATCGGCCAAATCATCATAAAAATCCTCATTCTGGGTTTTGTGCTTTCCAAAAAGCGCCTTGAGCTTGTCTGCAAACGACATTCTATTCCTCCTTTCCGGCTGTTTTTTCTATTTTATTATCTTTTTCATCCGAATTGTCTTCGGACGTTTTTTTATCTTCAATCTGCGCGTCATATGTTTCTATCGCACTGCGGATTTTCTCCATGTCCTTTTCGCTTGCTTTGACCGCTGTTTTCGGAAGCACGGACGATGCAGCATGAAGGTAGCGCACAAGCTCATATATGAAAAATCCTGCGGCTGCAGAAGTGAGCACTATGGTTCCAATCCTTGCGTATCCCCATCCTTCGACCGTCGCCCTGTCAACATAGCCCGCCCTGTACGAGCTTACTGCGGTATTATAGTTTCCGGCGGCAATAAAAGTAAGCGGAAGGGTTATGACAAGCGCCGTATAACCACGGTAGGCCCACTTGCGACGTGCATCTATAAGCGCTTCGGTGTCCAAAAGATCCGCGTTCACGACAAGGGATGCACCGTCTTCCTGGAGCTTTACCGGAACATAATAGAACGCACCAAGAGGTTTTCCCGGTTCAGTTATTATGTTTCCTTCCTCATCCACGCCTTCGACCCCTGGCACTGACCTTTGTATCATTCCTACGACCGGAGTTCCGTTTATCGTTATGGACGCACCGTGTATTCCGTCACCGACGTTCTTGCCATAGGAAAACATGTCCCCTTCGGCCGGGTTTTTAAGATACAGGCTGAACTGCCCCTTGCTTTCAGGAGACATCGGTATATGCACGAAAAAATCCGGTGAATTCTTGAACGAATATGTCGTGACAAGAGTTTCGTATCCCTTGCTTTCCACGCTGATCGTATGAAGACCTGCGGTAACGGAAAGGGTGTTTCCCGAAAGATTAGGAACAAGCCCGTCAACCATGATCCTTGCGTTTTTTGCGGCATCTTCCGGCGTTATGTCAAAATAGAGCTTTACAGGACTGCTGTTCACAATCACCGTGCGGAGGTACTGGGTTATGTTTCTTGCAACGCCCACAAGATTGTCGATGCTGCCCACTTCTATTACCGAACCCGCCTGTTTTCCTCCCGGATATATCCAAAGCTCTACGGTAGCTGAAAAATAGTTTCCATAAAACGTAATGGATCCAGTGAGATATCCGTTCACGTTCTGCTTTGACATAAAGCTTATGAAATCTCGGCTCTGCATGCCGGTCTTCCAGATTTCAGCATCAGGAGAAAGAAGCGACGAAGAATCGTTGTTGTAGATCTTCACCTGCTCGTTCACGGAATCCGGGACAAGCTTTGTTTCCTTGGGTGCAAAAAGAGATGCGAACGACTGTAAGAAACTGCTTTTTTCCTGCGGCTTGGCTTCCGACTCAGATTCAATCTGCGCCTCCGCAAGCTCTGCATCCTTAAGGTTCCGGTCTATCTTGTCCTGAATTTCCTTTATTTTTTTTTCCTGATCCTTGAGTTTCTTCTGGAGTTTTTTTTCGTTGCTTTCCTGCAGGAACAATGAGTCCCTGGTTTTTATCGCAGCCGAAAGCTGTAGGAAAAGTGACTGGCGGTCGGTTCTGAGCGAATCAAGCTTTCTGTCGAGCATCTCGCTTCTTGGAGGTAGGCGCATGTCATCAGTACCGATCTGCTCAAGAATCATCTTAGGAAGGAATTCAGCGGCCTGTTTTTGATACGAATCCTTGGGTCCTGCCTGTGGAAACGAAAACGGAGCTGCCGCAAGAACCCAGTCGGAGGCATAGACGACCCCTCCCCACAAAAAAAGAAGGGAAAGGACAATGAGAAATCTTGGAACTGCACGTAAGGATTTACTCGTCAATGTCGTCATCATCACCCGAATCGACAGGAACGCCCTTCCACTTCACGGAAAGCCATGAATCAAGGAAACCGTCAATGTCGCCGTCCATGACACCCTGGATGTTTCCGACCGAATATTTCGTGCGGTGATCCTTTACCATAGTGTAAGGCTGGAAAACATAGCTCCTTATCTGGCTTCCGAAAGAAATGTCCTTTTTTTCGCCTGCGAATTTGGAGTTTTCCTTTTCCTTCTGCTCCTTGTAATACTCATACAACCTTGAACGGAGGATGCTCATTGCTGTCGCGCGGTTCATGAGCTGGGACCTTTCGCTGTCACATGCAACGACGATTCCCGTAGGAATGTGAGTGAAGCGTACAGCCGATTCAGTCTTGTTGACGTGCTGGCCGCCTTTTCCACCGGAACGGTATGTATCTACGCGGAGATCCTTAGGGTCTATGTTGACTTCAATGCTGTCGTCAAGAACCGGGAAAACATATACGGAAGCAAAAGACGTGTGCCTGCGTGCGTTTGCATCGAACGGACTGATCCTTACAAGACGGTGAACCCCAGCCTCGCCCTTGGTGTATCCGTAGACATAATCGCCGGATATCCTCATGTTTATTGATTTAAGGCCGCCCTCAACTTCTTCCTGGGAAAGAACTTCCATCTTGTATCCGTGGCGCTCGGCCCATCTCTGGTACATGCGGCTCAACATGAAAGTCCAGTCACATGCCTCTGTTCCGCCGGCTCCTGCATGAACGGAAAGGAAGCAGTCGTTTTTATCGACTTCATCGGAAAGAAGGTTCAGTATGCTCTGGTGCTGGTATTCTGCATTGGTCTTTTCATAAAGCTCGCGGAGTTCCTTTTCGACGCTCTGGTCGTTTTCCTCTATTCCGAGCTGATAAAGATCCTCCATGTCGTTGGCATCCTTGATCAGCTGTTCCCATGGCTCAACGCGGCCTTTCAAAAGCTTTATGTCGTTCATGACCTTGGTGGCCTTGTCGTTGTCGTCCCAGAATCCTTCTGCAGTGGTAAGAGCTTCTTTTTCGGCTATCTTTTTGCGGATCTCGTCCGGGTCAAAGACGCCCCCATACGTCCATGATATTTTCCTTCAGCTCATCAATCGGCTCTTTCAAATCTTCAAGCATAGTTTTACTCCTTATCTACTTTCTTGCTGTTCTTGGTTTTCCAGTCTGGGGAGACGCGCTCATCTGGCATCTCTTCCACTTTTTTTCCTTAAGCTCGGTAATCACGAACATACCGTTCAAGGGAAACTGATAGATGCGGATCACGTCATAATAGTCCGTCACCCTGTCTATGTCCTTTTTCAAATCCGCAAGCTCGTTTTCCGTTACTTTCGGATTTTCCCAGCATGCGCGCTGAATCTTCTTAAATCCTGTATTGGTCAGCAGGTTCACCAGAGAACTGGCGCTGTCGATGCTGCCCGGATCAACAATAATTGAAACAAACATACCATATAGAATAAAATAAAGTTCATATCTTGTCAAATTGAAGGTTGTCCATGCCGATTTTTAATTGTGAGGTTCCCATGAAAATGTCAGATTTTTTTAAAAAGACCGCTTTTTTTATACCGATTTTTGCCTCAGCCGGCATTGTTTCTGCCCGTCCGGCCGTTTTCGACATTGACGCGACCCCTGTTCAGGATGACAAAATCATCGTATCCTGGAGGATTCCTGAATGGACTTCCGGTGACCGGGGTACAGGCATATATGTTTTCAGGGATTCAAAGCCCATAGAGAACATACGCGGCATGATTCCGGTGGCGACACTTCCTGCACAGTCAGATTCATACACAGATTCTCCCGGTGATTTCCGCGAATATTTCTACGCAGTGCTTTTTACGACCGATCCAAGCATAGAAACCCAGTACCTTGTCAACGGAATCTTCTATTATGATCAGGAAATAGATGCCCTTCCGTCCGATGAAAAAGACCTTCTGCTTCCGGGAATCAACTGCACGAAAAAAGGAACAAGGGTTCACGGAACTGTTCACATGGCCGAAAACCTTGAGATGATGCAGAAAAGACGGCAGACCGAAGCTGATGATGCAAAATCCTACTCCGGGGGGCTTTTGAGGGAAATGCCTCTTCCGTACATGGAATTTCCTGGTTCGCTTCCAGAAAACCGTGATACAGGCGACAATGAGCTTGGTGAAAAAATAATCCGTCTTGCAGGCAGGGAGCCTAAGGTAAAAAAAGAAGTCCTTCCGCTGTACATTTTTCCTGAAGACCAGGATTCCAAAAAGACTTCGGTTCCGGTCAAAAACCTGATGAAAAATGATTTTGAAAAAGCCGGCAAAGACCTGAAATCATTCATGGCAAAGACGAAAAAAGATAGCGATGCATACAACCGGGCAAGATTCTATCTGGCAGAATGCATGTATTTTACGGGAGATTTTGCCTCGGCTGCAAAGGAATTCTCTTTCATGCAGGAAATTTACAAAAAACTTTGCGAAACATGGTCAAGAAGCGCGCTGGACCTCATGGAAAAGCCGGAAAACTAAAAATAATAATACCGGGGTCAAATTATGGTAAATGACCTCGGTATCATAATGCAAAAGTGATTCCAACAAGAATGGATAGACTCCAGGAATGGATCGTTCTAGGAATGGATAGCCTCCAGGAATGGATAGCTCACAAGATTGAGCGTATCATGTTTATGAAGGAAGATTCCCTTGCCGGGGCTTTCATGTCTTCCTTTATTGATTCCTTTTCTGCTGATGCGGCTGATGCTGTGGCAGGTTTTCCGTCGGAATCTGCTGCAGGACGAGTATCGGTTACGATGTTGCCCGCAATTGAAGAAGAGCCTGTAAGCTTTACGAGAATCAGGTCGTCCCCTACGTTCAGTGAATCATAGAAGCCCTTTTTCTTGTACGTTCCTTCAGAAATCTCTTCGCCCACAGTGTCGATCGTGAAAGTTCCCAAAACGTCGCTTTCGTTGTAATAGACTCCTGATCCTGTATCTGCGGTAAGAACCCTGCCTTTTTTAACCACGTCGAACTGCGCTCCCTTGGTTATGCCGTCGCTTTTTCCAAGATCACAGAGGACTGTCGAAGTGGAATTGTAGAGGACTTTTCCGCGTATCGGAAGTATGTCAAGAACGGCCTGCCTCAATCTGCGCACTGATTTTGCAACCCTGTCGTTTCCGGTGCGGTAGACCTTTATGTTTGTCGTCTTGGTTCCGGTTCTTGCAGAATACATGTCAGCGCACAAAGTGAACGAGCGTTCTGTTTCGTCAACTGAAATTATGAGGAAATAATCCATTCCTGACGTGCGTGCCAAACGGTATGCCTGGGCAAATCCTTCCACACCGTCGGCGCGGACATCTACCGTAGTCACTGAAACTCCGTTGAACAAATCTTTTGTGGCGTTGGCGATAATCTCCTCGGCATCCGAATGAAGGGTGTTCACCGGCATCTTCTGGAAATACACGCCTATGCTCCACCTTGATTTGTCCAGGTAGAACGGATCCATGTTGTATTTGTTGGCAAGGCTTGTCCTGAGCATGCTTTCAAGGCCTTCCATAGTGTCATCGTTCTTTTTCTGCTGTGCGGTGCGTGTTGCGGAAGGAGTGTTTTCATCCGTGCGTGCTGCAGGATAGTTCTTCTGGTTTTCCTTTATGAATTTGAGCTGCTTCAGATAAAGCTCATAGAATCCGTCTCTCTGAAGGAGGTTTGCAAAAGACTGGCGTGCCTTTGTGTTGAGGGGATCAATTGAAAGCGCTTTCTGATATTCGTACCTTTCGCTTGGGCCGTCATAGGCAAGATTGAACTGGGCTGCCTTTGAGATATGGAATTTAGCCCATTCCGTGCGGCGTGAGTCTTCTATTGCAAGATTTGAATTCACGAGCTGCTCAAGTGCAAGGCGCATGATTTCGTCCAGAGGATCAATTGAAAGCCCGATGTTGAAGGTTTCGATTGCATTTTCATAGCGTCCGAGCCTTTCCTGTGCAAGCCCCATGAGATACCATGCTACCGAAAGCTTGCGGTTGCGTCCCGTGAGGAATTCACAGATGTCGATTACTTCATCGTAGCGTCCCTGAGAAAAAAGTATGTCGGCTAAAAGCTTGTAGGCTTCGTCATAGTTTCCCTTGATCTGGACTGCACTTCTTGCACGGCGTTCGGCTTCCTTGACATCTCCCCTTTTTGCGGCGAGATATGAAGCAAGGTAATGCACCTCTGCCTCTCCGCTGTGATATTCAAGCGCCTGGTTTACATAGCGTTCCGCGGCGGCGTTGTTTCCCTGCTCGGCTGCAACCAAAGCAAGGCTCAGAAGTGCCTTACGGCTTGTGCTGTCCCTTTTGAGAGCGTCAAGATAGCGTTTTTCTGCTGACAATAAGCTTCCGTTGTACAAATCTATTTCTGCAAGCCCGAAACGTGCGTTCACGTCGTTAGGATATTTTTTGAGCACTTCATTGAAAACGTTGCGTGCCTCATCAATGCGTCCGAGAGAGATGAGCGACATGCCCTTGAGGTTCTGTATGTCAGTCAGGTTGCGTGAATACTTTGCGGCGACATCAGCATATTTTACGGCAAGGTCATATTCTCCGAGGTGGAAAGTGCAGAACGCAAGGTTGTACCATGCATCACCGTACTGAGGGTTAAGCTGAAGGGCTTCCCTGTAAGATTCTATAGCAGAATAATAGTCTTCCCTCTGCTGAAACTGATACGCTCGGTTGTAAAGCGAAAGAGCGGTCTTGGATTCCGCAAAGGCACCGGTCACCGAACATGACAGTGCAAGGGCCGCCAAAACACACTTAAGCTTATCAGAAAACTTCCTCATATTTCCTCCCAAAAATACGAGCCATGGCATATCCAAATCCCATCACGCGGGCTTTTAGATAGAAGCTAGTCCTCGTCTTTTTCTTTTCGGCATATTATCTTTATGACATTAACCTTATGGCCTTCCATGTCCTGCACTATAAAATCATAGTCCTTCCATGAAGCCTTTTCGAATTTCACCGGTATCCTTCCGAACATGTCGAACACGAATCCGCCGAGAGTGTCGAAATCTTCCGTTGGGAAAGACGCTCCTATGGTTTCGTTCAGGTCATCCATAGAAACGCGCGCATCACAGACCCACACGTTGTCGCCCATTGAAAGTATGTCCTCACGCTCATTGTCGAATTCATCCTGTATGTCACCGACAATCTGCTCGATTATGTCTTCCATGCAGACGATTCCGCTCACGCCGCCGTATTCATCTATGGCAATGGCAATGTGGAGGTGCTTTCTCTTGAACTCGCGCAGCAGGCTGTCTATATGCTTGCTTTCCGGGACAAAATAGGCTTTCCTGTAGATTTTGGAAAGATCGACCGTCTCAGAAGTGGCAAACGCCTTGATTATGTCCTTCACGTACAGAACTCCCACAACATTGTCGATGGAGCCTGAATAAACCGGGAAGCGTGAATGTCCGCTCTCTATTATGCTTTTAAGGAGCTGATCCTGCGGTATGTCGATCGAGATGAAATCAACGTCGATTCTCGGAACCATCACTTCCTTTACCGTGGTGACCGCCAAATCTTCGACGCCCTTGATCATGTCGTTTTTTTATTCCGCAAGAAGCTCCTGTTGCGAAGGAACCCCCTCAGCAGATTCCGAACCGTTTTTCCTTGTTTTTTTCTTTCCTAAACCAAATAGTCCCATTTCTTTTTTCTATCCTTAAAAAAGCGTTGTGCCTTCAAATTTTTCCATAAGATCCTTTTGTATGCGGAGCATCTCACATTCAGGCTCCCTGCCCTTTTCGACATGCTCCTCCCCGTGATCCATGCCGTGAAGGTGAAGGATTCCGTGGATAATGAGCCTCTTAAGCTCCTCGTTTTCCGAAACCTCAAAATATGCGGCATTTTTAGGAAGCGTCTCAAGGCTGATGGCGATGTCACCGATGCATGTCCATACATTGTTCTCGTCATCAGTGTATGAATCACCGTTCTCAAAACTAAGAACATCGGTCGGGGCATCAATGTTACGGTATTCTTTGTTCAAATTCTGGATAAAAACGTCGTTGCAGAACATCACGGAGATTTCCTCACCGTCGTACCCCATTTCATCCATTACGGAGCCTACGAAAGGCGCTATGTTTTTTTCCCATGCCGGCTTTTCCATACCGTCCATAAAATCTACCAGAATATTGTTCGCCATAATCATTCCCCGTCTTCCGTCTTTTTTGAAGCCCTGCTTTTGCCAGCTGAGGATTTTACGGAAGATCTCCTTGATTTTTTCTCTTCCTTTTCTTCCGCCGTTTTTTTGCCCACGGCCAAGGGGCTAAGCTTTTTTTCAGCCGTTTCCGCCGGTCTTTCAGTGCTTTTGGCTGATTGCCCCGCACTTTCGGCTGTTTTTTCATTTTCATCCGCATCACCAGGGGTTTTCTGTTCTTCCTGAGCAGGTTCCGGCTGATACTTTACGCGTGTATAATTTTTATCATTCAGCTCCTTAAGGAAAGCAGCCTTTATTATTTCTATGTCGCCGTATGTTATGCCGCTTCCGTCAAGCTGATGGTCTGCAATCTTTGCGTTCACTATGTTTTCTATGAGCTTCTGCCTGTCCTCGGAGGTAAGGAGCTTGTCCTTGTTGGATACGCTCGCCGCTTCAACCGAGTCTGCAAGATGCACGACGGCAGATTCCCTGGAGCTTGAGCATGGTTCCTTGTAGCGGAATTCTTCTTCTATATCTTCCTTTGACCTTCTTTGGTCTTCAGGCAGCTTTTCGTTTATCTCCATTTCCTTCCGCATGAAATATGCCTTGACTGAATTTCCATGGTGCTCGGCTATGATGTCCACGACCTGAGGAGGAAGGCCAAGTTCCTTTGCCTTTTCAACTCCGTCGCTTACATGCTTTTCAAGGTATGCGGCAGAAATGAGCGGATCAAGGCTGTCATGCGGATTTTCAATTCCGGTCTGGTTTTCAGTAAAGTATTCCGGGTTCTTGAGCTTACCTATGTCATGGTAGATTGCACCTACATATGCAAGCTGGGACCTTGCACCTATCGCATCGCAGGCTGAACGTGCCATTGATGCCACTGAAAGCGAATGGTTGTACGTTCCCACGGCTTTTTTCTGCATTTCGTGGAAAATTTCGTTGTCCATGTCGGCAAGATCTTTCAGGCGGAACGGTGACGTGCTGTTCAAAAGAAGCTCCAGAGGCGTAAGAAGACCCAGGCAAAGCATTCCGGAAAGGAATCCGTTTACACCGACGAAAAGAGGAACCGTCAGAACCGAGCGAATGTTCGAAAGCACGCCGAAAAACAGGTTTCCGCTGACTGATTTTATAGGGATTCCGAATTCGAACACAAGTTCAAGCAGGATTATTACAATCATATTGAAGAAAGTCTGGATGAGAGAGACGGCCACAAGTCCGTTCCTTGTATGCACGTTCTTCACGAGCCTTGCAGACATTAGGGATGATGCAAGCACATAGCCAAGAAGCAGGTTGTTGAATCCGCATGCTTCCCAAACGCCCGCAGAACAAAGCGCACCGATGAAAAGACCGGTTGCGTTTCCGTAGATGAAAGACGCAAGCAAAACTTCAAGCGAAACAGGAAGTACAAGCAGAAGGTTCGTGTTGGGGTCAAAATTTCCAAGTCCTACGCACAGTGAGCAGACGGCATAAGTCGCAACGTATGATATGGCGCAGAAAATCAGCTCCTGAAGACGCACTTTCCTGTTGATTATAGGCTCCGAAAAAACAAAATAGAAGAGAACCGCAAGCAGGAAAAGAAACAGAAAAGATTTGCCCAGGGAAACAAAATCCGTGCTGGCAGGGGAATCAGCGATGCTTTTAAGTATGTCATACTGCTCAGGAGTGATCGGATAGCCTTTCTGAACGATAAGGTCTCCTTTTTCCACGGATGCCGCGTCAAGTGTCTTGGCCTTGATTTCCATGGGGGAATAGATATCTTCCGCCGCAATCTGACCGACCTCATAGCCGCGCAAAGAAATGCGTCCTATCGTATTTTCGGCCGCAATCCTCACGAAAGCAAGGGCTGCAGTAAGAGCGAACGTAACGGCAAGCACCCAGAAGGCGCGCCAGTTCATCTTGAAATTGAAGACTTCATCTTTCATCGTCGTAAGCCTGAATTATCCTTTTTACAAGGCCTGAACGCACCACATCCTGCGCTCCGAGCCTTTTGACCGATATTCCGTGAACGTTTTCCAGAACAGAAAGCGCATGCACAAGTCCTGACTGAGTACGTCCGGGCAGGTCAATCTGAGTTACATCGCCGGTCACAAAGACCTTCGAGCCTTCCCCCATCCTGGTAAGGAACATTTTCATCTGTTCCCGCGTGGTGTTCTGAGCTTCGTCAAGAATTATCACGCTGTCGTTGAGCGTCCTTCCGCGCATGTATGCCAGGGGAGCTATCTCCACAACGTCGGATTCAATCATCTTACGGACCAAATCCCTTGGGAGAACCGCATTCATGGCGTCATAAAGCGGACGCATATATGGATTTATCTTATCTTCAAGGTTTCCGGGCAGATAACCCAGGCTTTCACCGGCCTCAACAACAGGTCGGGTCAGGATTATGCCGTTTTTCTCATGGTTCAGCACAAGCCTAAGCGCCTCGCATACGGCAAGGAAGGTTTTTCCGCATCCGGCAGGTCCTGTAGCAAAAACAAGGTCGGATTTCCTCATCATGCCTACGAATTCAGCCTGTCCCCTTGTCCTTGGGTAGACCTTTCTTGTTCCGCCCGGTATGACAATGGAGCACATGTCAAAAAGAGCCTTGTCAGGGATATTTCCGGAATCAAGGAAAGAGCCGTCACCCGATGCGCCTATTATGGATTTGAGTATTACGCCGTCAGATTCAGGAACCGCACCGTCGGCAATCTCGTCCATCATGCGGTTTATTATGAAATTGAACTGCTGCGCCTTGTCAGGGGATGACGAATCTATGGAAAGCTCGTTTCCGCACGCAAACACGGTCTCTCCCAAAAATGACTCTATAAGCTTGAGGTTATTGTCGTTCGTTCCGCACAATCTTTGAAGAACATCATTGTTTTGAACTATTATCTTGCACGAGCCCACTTTTTTATCACATACCCCTTACAATGAAAAAACTCCTTTCTATTTTATTATCACTATTGTGATTAGTCAATCACGAAATTGGTTTTACGAAATCGGTTTGACGCCAAAGGCAAAAAAAAGGAGCATGGAAAAAAAATTTCTCCACGCCCCTCATTGAAGATGAAATCCAGGAACCATAAGGCTCCCGGACAAGACATTCTATTTTTCTACGGTGTCCACGCTGTCTGAAGCAGATCTTGCAACCCTGAAACCAAGGTCGATTCCACGCAGCTCAGGCACTGAACTTGCACGGTTTGCATTGCGGCAGAACACTGCATCGCTGTTGATTGAACCGCCGCGCCTCATTTTGCGTCCTGTAACGTCGGCAGCAGCACCCTTCGGATTTTCTGAATCGGACACATGGTAGTTTCCGTACCAGTCCCAGACCCATTCCCAGACGTTTCCGCTCATGTCGAAAAGACCAAGGCTGTTCGGTGATTTTGCGGCTACATCGTGCGTTTCACCGGAAGGATCGTCGGCATTCCAAGCCACGTCGGAGATTACGTTGCTTCCGCTGTAAAGTGTGTCAGAAGCTGCGTAGATTCCGCCTTTTGCGGCATATTCCCATTCGGCTTCGGTCGGCAGGCGGTATCCGTTTGCAGAAGGATTCCATGCAATGGCATTCCAACGGGCCTTTTCATCTGCATCTGCATCTATGCGCGGGATGTTTCCCCATGAATCTGTGTCAGTGCTTCCGTCAAGCGTGTAGACAGGTTCAAGTCCGGCAAGCACGCTGAGCTTGTTGCAGAAAATGACAGCATCATACCAGCTGACTTCTTCGACAGGATGCTCATCGCCCTTGAAATGGGAAACGTTCGTGCCCATGACGTCGCGGTACAGCTTCTGGGTGACTTCCGTGTTCAGAAGGTAGTAGCTGTCAACGGAAACTTCATGAACCGGGGTTTCATTGTCCTCGTTGTTCCTGCTTCCCATGAAGAATGAGCCGCCGTCAACCAGAACCATGTCAGCTTCAACGGACTCGACCGGTGTGGCCGCTGAATCAGCTTCCTGGGCGTTCAAGGCGAAAGCCATGGCAAATCCGGCAGCAAGCATAGCAAATTTCTTAGAATTCACGATTTCCTCCAAAAAAAATCTTCCTGTAAAATCCCGGGGAAACGTTCATGACAAAAAACGCTCAAAATCACCCTTGAAAGGATGACGGTCTTTGCCGGCACTTCCCCAAGCTTTCCAAAAGATATATTTTAATGATAGAATAATATATAAATTATAGCATCTTGCTTTGCTAAATTCAAACATTTTTTTCTTGGAAATTCCATTTCAAGGACAAGAGGTTAAAATGCCGGAAACGAACGAACCGAAAAGCTGGCTCGACAAGGAAATATGCTTTCCGATGTACGCATGCACGAAAGAAATCATAAAGCTCTACACGCCTTACCTTGACAAAATCGGGCTTACCTACACCCAGTACATAACCATGATGGTGCTCTGGGAAAAAAAGCAGGCGCGTGTCAAGGATCTGGGTGAAATCCTCTACCTGAACAGCGCGACACTGACACCGGTGCTTAAAAAACTGGAGTCCAAGGGGCTGATCACGCGCAACAGGATGAAATCGGACGAAAGAAACGTGCTTGTGCAGGTCACACCGGACGGCGAAAACCTGGAAAGAAAGGCAGCGTCAATCTCAAGGTCCGTCATGAAAAAGCTTGACCTTGAAGAAAACGAATCCAAGGTGCTCTACATACTTTCCCGCAAAATTCTCGAAAAGCTCTCGGAAAAAAACGGGCTGCTGGATTAGGGAAATAATGGAAAAAAAACATTGCAAATCCGCGAAAAATTTATAAAATTGTATTAATAGAGAGAGTTCAGGACGGAGTTCTTTAGCATGCCGAAAATCCTATTTTTTGACTACAGCGCATTTATACTTATGACGGCCATTCTTTTTGCAATGACATACAAAAGGCTTGCATACGGAACTAACAACAAGGCTTTCGTCATGATGATCCTTGCCGTCATATTCACCACGATCTTCGACATAGGGATGGAGCAGCTGATAAAACCACCGGTATCAGAAAACAAGCTGATATTGGCGCATATCTTCTCTTACGGATATTTAATACTGCGTAACGGCGGAAATCTTTTCTATATAATTTACATCCTCGTAATCACAAAGCCTGTCCTCAAGCTGAAAAAATACCTCAGGAACCCGGTCATATACATACCTTACGTTATTCTCCTTGGGATTTTCGTTTCCAATGCTTTCACCGGCAAGGTTTTTACGATTACGTCGGAGGGCGGTTACAGCAGGGGTCCCATGATGATCGCAGTCTACTTGATTTCCATACTCTATTCATTCATAGGCATCGCTTATCTCATAAAAGGATTCCATTGCGTGGAGCGTGACAAATGGTGCATACTTTTCATGCAGTATCCGATTACGTTCCTTGCGCTTATCATACAGTTCTTCTTTCCTTTCATGCTCGTGGAGATGTTCGCCATGACCATATCCATAGTGCTGGTGCTGATTCTCGTCGCAAGGCCTGAAGAAACGGTCGATCCGAAGCTTTTGACGCTCAACTACAATGCGTTCTGCAACGAGCTTAAAAAATACAGGCTCATGAAGGATTCCGTTTCCATTGTCATAATCAGGCTTACGAATTCATATCAGGTGCGCGCATATCTGGGAGAGGAGAAATTCGACAGCTACGTTACGCACATAGCACGCCAGCTTGATTCAAGGTTCGCATACTACCACCAGAAGACGAACATATACTTCGAGCAGTCAGGATGCTTTTTCGTCATGCTGGAATCCGACAATTTCGACATGGAGCATATCATTCCCCAGGAAATAGGCGGGTTCAAATCGGAAAAGATGGATCTGAGCAGCTTCGGTCTTAGGTTTGACAAGAAAATCTGTACGCTCAGGTTCCCCAAGGACATTTCGGACGTGGAAAGCCTGCTTCATTTTGCGGCCGTGTTCCCTGAAATCATGAAGACCGAACAGATTTATACGGCGGCATCGGATCTCGTGAACACAAAGGATTTTTTGGTCAGAAACCACATAAACGCCATAATCGACCGTGCAATAAAAACAAAGCAGCTTGAAATGTACTACCAGCCGATCTATTCCCTCAAAGAAAAGGCCTTCGTTTCCGCAGAGGCGCTGATCAGGCTTAAGGATCCTGAATTCGGTTTTGTACCGCCGAGCCTTTTTATACCGGCAGCAGAACAAAGCTCCTTTATTTTCACGATCGGGGATTTCATACTCAAGGACGTTTTCAGGTTCATATCGGAAAATGATCTCAAGGCTCTCGGACTGAAATACATTGAGATAAATCTTTCAGCCGCACAGTGCATACAGAGAAACCTGAGCGACAAGATTTTCATGATACAGGATTCATTCAAAATCGATTCAAGGAAGGTGAATTTCGAGATCACGGAATCTGCATACGAAAATTCCAGCGAAATAATGGCCGCAAACATGAACGCGCTTCAGGCCGCAGGATTTTCAATCTCGCTCGACGATTACGGAACCGGATATTCAAACATGCTTCGTATCCTGAACATTCCGCTCAGCATAATCAAGCTTGACAAGAGCCTCACCGACCAGATCAAGACGAAAAAAGGAAGGACGGTAGTAAAGAACACAATCTCGATGATGCACGACATAAACATGAATCTTGTGGTCGAAGGAATAGAAACGAAAGACACTCTGGATGAGCTTGAAAAAATGGGAGCCGACTACATACAGGGCTTCTATTTCTCCAAGCCTCTTCCAGAAAAAGAATTCATAGAATTCATCAAAAAGCACAATACCGGCATCATCTAGCGGCAAGGCTTTTCAATTACCGGTTTTCAAGGATTTTTGCAGCGGCTTCATCTATGCTGAGTGATTCGAACTGCTCGCGTGTCCTGAGGTTTTTGAGCGTAAGAACACCGGCTTCGGCATCAGATGCATTTATGAGTATTCCCCAAGGAACGCATTTTTTTTCGGTGACCGCATACTGTCTTCCCATCTTTACAGCATCCGGGAAAACTTCTACCGCAATCCCCTTCTTTCTCAAAAGCTCCGCAACTTTCTGGTAATGCACTGCAAGGCTTTCATCGCAGTTGTAGATTTCAACGTCGAGATAGCTGCCGCGTTTTTCAGTAATGCCAAGCTCGCCAAGTCCTGCAATAAGACGGTCAAGTCCTATGCTCGCACCTACGCCCGGAACTTTGTCCTTCATGTAAAGCCCCGCAAGGTTGTCATAGCGTCCGCCGGAACATACCGAACCGATTCCGGGAAGCTCATCAAGGAAGGTTTCATATACTACGCCCGTATAATAATCAAGGCCGCGGGTTATGGACGGATCGAGTATATACGTGTCCTGGATTCCAGAAGCTTTCATCATGCCGTAGATTGACCTCATGCGCTCTGAATCAGCGGATTTTCCGCCGGAAAGACTTTCGATGTGCAAAAGCGTCGATTCAAAATCTGATTCCGGACGTATGTATTCCAGGATTTTTTCGGCACAATCAGCGGAACCGGTCGTTTCTACAAGCTCCTTTTTCACCTCTTCCTCGCCTACTTTCGCAAGCTTGTCAACTATGCGGAGAACGTCCTCAGATTTTTCCAGCACTCCCATTTTTTCAAGGAAGCGGTTGAATATGCCCCTGTGGTTCACGTGTATGTGGATTTTTTCCACACCGATAGCAGAAAGCGCGCTTTTCATGAGGGAAAGGATTTCAAAATCAGCGGAAGCGGAATCCGAGCCTACAGTGTCAAAATCGCACTGCACGAACTCACGGTAACGGCCTGCCTGTGGTTTTTCTCCGCGCCAGACTTTCGCAATGTGGTATCTTTTGAAAGGAAAATAAAGCTCCTCCCTGTGCTCTGCGGTAAAACGGGCAAAAGGAACGGTAAGGTCAAAGCGCATCGCAACGTCACGGTGTCCGTTGTCCTCAAAGCGGAAGACCTGTTTTTCAG
>JAFOTA010000236.1 GCA_017421145.1 Treponema sp. | reverse complement strand
TGGATTAATATGGCTTATTTTATACTGCATAACTCGAAACCGTATGAAAGATTTTTGGAAGACGGTTTAATGGATCAAAATGGGACAAAACTTGACTCGCTGAAAAGCTTTTATATGTTATGTGATTTTTGCCATGAACGGGAAGCCGCAATCTACATGGAGCAGGTCAGCGGTACAGGACAAAAACGAAAGATAAATATGTGCATGGAATGTGCGCTTGAACGCGGGATCAGCAGCGACCCTAAAAGCATTGAAGCTTCCATCGGAGGACTTTTCAAGGAACTTGCAATGGCGTCAAAGAGGCTGCAGGCCGACAATTCAAGGGTCTGTCCTGTATGCGGAACTGCGGTCGCCGAATTCAAGAGGACTGGCAAAGTCGGTTGTCCTGAATGCTATGCCATTTTCAAGGCTGACATAAGGCGCTACCTTGAACGCAAGGGAATCTGCGGAACATATTCAGGCTCTCTTCCCGAAAGGCTTTCAACCGTGCATTCCGTACTTAACGACAGGATGATTTTACAGAACAAGCTTGAGCAGGCCATAGCAAGCGAAGATTACGAAAAGGCCGCCATGTACAGGGATTACCTCAAGGCACTGGAAAATACGGCCGTGTCTTCCGGTGAAGATTTTGCAAGCGGAGAAAACTGCTGATGGTAAGGAATACGTCAACTGCAGTCGGTGGAGATGCATGGTATGCCTATGACGGTGTGGACGACGATGTTTTCGTTTCTTCCACGGTCTGTTTTGCCCGTAATCTTGCGAATTTTCCGTTTCCGTCACAGCTGAGGGGAAATGACGGAGAAAGAATTCAGTCTCTTGTATTCGATGCGTTCAATTCACTTTCTGACGGTGAAAAATATCAGGCTCTGTCAGTGAACCGCCTTGATCCGCTTGGAACTAGGATTCTGCAGGAGCGTGAGATACTTTCTGATTCTGCCTCCGAAAAAAAAGCCGGGGTGATTGTCAGGTCAGACGGAAAGATTACATGCTCGGTCAATATGGTCGATCATGTGAGAATTTCATCTTTTGCCCCCGGATTCGATTTCAACGGTCCCATGTCGATGGCGGAAAACGTTGACAAGGGGCTTCAGACAAAGCTCCAGTTTGCTGCAAGCTATGATTTCGGCTATCTCACTTCAACCGTCGAAGAAGCAGGAAGCGGAATAAAATTTTCCGTAAGGATGCATCTTCCTTCACTTACTGCAAGCGGAAAAATACCTTCGCTCACAAGGGCTTATAATGACAAGGGACTTTCGTTTACGGATTCGTTCGGTTCAGGAGGATCCGATCAGATAAGCGGAATAGAATCAAAATCAGGCTCCCTCGGTTCGTTCTATGATCTGAAGACAAGCAACTGTCTTTCCGGTACGGAACTTGACCAGATGGCAAACATCGTTTCTGCAGCTACAAGGTTCAGGGATTATGAAAGGAGTGCGCGTGATGAGTGCCGCAAGAACATGGATTCTACCGTCAGGAATGCGGTGTTCCGTTCGGTTGCGCTTGCCCGTTCTTCCGTTTTCATAAGGCTCCGGGAAGCCGTTTCACTTATAAGCGGAGTGAAGTGGGGTCTGGATTTGGGAATTATAGAAGGAATAGATGACACTACGCTGCGTGCTCTTTTGTACCGCATACAGGAAGGTCATCTTGAATATGTTTTGAAAAGCGGGAATTTTATATTTGAAAAGGATATAAAAAATGATGCGGCGAAAAAGATTGAGCGTATCCGTGCGGTAATCCTTCAGGAAGCGTTTGATAATATAAAGATTTCCCGCTAGGTTCCATTAGGAGATTTCATGGCAAGAATTTTTTCACCGAGGGTTCAGCGTCTGCTGAATGTCCTTGCACCGGAAGAAGCGTATAACTTGGGATGCAATGTGCTTGAAGTGGAGCACGTGCTTTTGGCCCTGCTAAAATCAGCTGACGGTCTTGGGTATATCGCGCTCAAGGCAATGAAAATAAATGTCCTCATGCTCCAGACAACTATTGAGCAGAGCATGCCCTCAAGACTTCCCAACATCGATCTGGAAGCCATCCCGCAGTCAGTGCGCCTTAGAAACGTGATCGACGTGGCTGCCGTTGAATCAAAGATTCTGCAGAAGGATTATATCGGAACGGAGCATATTTTCCTTGCAGCACTCAGGGAAGAACATTCGCTGCTTCAGAATTTTTTCATCAAGGCCGGAATATCTCTTGACCAGGCCAGGCAGTACGTAAAGGAAGTGGAGCTAAAAATTCCTTCTTCAATATCAAGCATGGCGGGTGAATCCGAAAATGGACCGGCATGGGAAAACCGGAACGAAAATGCAAAGCGCAGTGCAAATTCAATCCTCGATCAGTTCGGGCGTGACTTGAACAAGGCTGCAAAAAACGGAGACCTTGATCCTGTGGTCGGACGCAGTGCGGAAATCCAGCGTTTGGTTCAGACATTGAGCCGCCGTACTAAAAACAATCCAATCCTCATCGGAAATCCGGGTGTGGGAAAATCAGCCATAGTCGAAGGTCTTGCACAGAGGATTGTCAGCGGAAACGTTCCCCAGGGGCTTATAAAAAAGAAGATTGTCCTTCTTGATCTTGCCGGTATGATTGCAGGAACGAAATACCGTGGTGAATTTGAAGAGAGAATGAAGCGCGTGATGAAGGAAGTCCGTGAAAACAAGAATATAATTCTTTTCATCGATGAAATACATACGCTGATCGGAGCCGGTGGACCAGAAGGAAGCATGGAAGCAAGCAATATGCTGAAGCCTGCCCTGAGCCGCGGTGAAATACAGATAATCGGTGCTACGACGACAAAAGAATTCAGAAACCGCATTGAAAAAGACGGTGCGCTTGCAAGGCGTTTCCAGAAAATCAACATCGAAGAACCCAGCGATGAAGACACGATAAACATGATCATGGGACTAAAGCAGCGTTTCGAGAATTTCCACCATGTCTATTACAGCAAGGAAGTCGTTGAGGCAATCGTCAAGTGCGGCCGCCGCTATATCAATGACAGATGTTTTCCTGACAAGGCTTTCGACATACTCGATGAAGCCGGAGCTGCAAAAAAAATACAGGAAGAAGTAAGGCCTCCGGAGCTTGATCAGATCGAAGAAACCATCGAAGAGCTTTCAAGCCAGAAACGTGCCTTGGTTGAAATGCAGGATTATGAAAAGGCTGCTCTCGTAAGGGACAAGGTCTATTCATTGCGCCGGGAGCTTGATGAACTTAAGGCAAATTGGAAGGCAAACGAAAATGCGAATGCACGACAGGTTACGGTAGACGACGTTCTTTCGGTAATCAGCTCCATGACTGGAATCCCGGCAGAGCGTCTGGACAGCGGTGAAAGCGAAAAGCTCATGAACATGGAAAAGATTCTTGAAAAGGATGTCGTCGGGCAGAATGAGGCAGTCCAAGCGATAAGCTCAGCAGTGCGCCGCCACAAATCCGGTGTGTCCACTCCAAAGCGTCCGATAGGATCTTTCTTTTTCTTGGGACCGACCGGCGTTGGAAAAACACAGCTTGCGAAAGCTCTTGCAAAATTCCTTTTCGGAACCGAAGATGCGCTTTTGAAATTCAACATGAGCGAATACAGCGACAGATGGTCAACGACAGGACTCATCGGTACGAATCCGGGATACATCGGCTATGAAGACGGCGGAAAGCTTACGAAAAAAGTCCTTGAAAAACCGTATTCGGTCGTGCTTTTTGATGAAATTGAAAAGGCGAATTCGAATATTTTCAATATAATGCTCCAGATTCTTGAAGACGGCGAAATCACTGACGGACAGGGACGCAACGTTGATTTCAAGAACACGGTCGTCATTTTTACGAGCAATGCAGGATCCGACAAAATCACTTCCACAGGACACGTCGGTTTTTCTGTTGCAGAAGCCGGCCTTGTTCCGTATGAGCTTATGAAAGCCGATGCAATGGAAGAGCTTAGGAAAATCATGTCGCCTGAGCTTTTGAACCGTCTTGATGACATAATCGTTTTCCATGCGCTTACGAAAGACATACTTTCAAGCATTGCGGATATACTCGTGCGCGATTTGGAGTCAAGGCTTCTTGAGCAGGGAATTTCAATCGAGCTTAAGCCTGCCGCAAAATCATATCTTGTCGAAAACGGATATGAGCCTTCGATGGGTGCAAGGCCTATGCGCCGCCTGATCCAGCGTGACATTGAAGACGACGTTGCCATGCTCCTGATAAGCGGAAAGCGCGGGGATTCCAACTGCATCGTAATCGATTCGGACGGTGAAAAACTGAAAGTCTATTTCAAAAAATCAAGGAAACGTGCGTCATCTTTGCCGCAGGTAGATCAGCAGAACGTGGAGGATCTTCTTCAGGCTGAAAAATCTGCGGTGCGGAGTTAGAGTTAAACCAATAATTTCAAGGCATGGTGTTATGGAGGCTTTATGAAAGAATTTTTACCTTATGATGTGGTTCGGAACGACGGATTGAAGCTTGCGCATAAAATCTATCAGGAAGACGGATTCGTGCCCGATGTGATCTACGCTTCATTGAGGGGCGGTGCGTACATGGCGAATATTATAAGCGAATATTACAAGGTCGCTCTTAAAAATCACAAGCCGGTGCTTTATGCCGCAGTCGTTGCAAGAAGCTACACAGACGTAAAGCAGCAGTCTTCCGTTCGCGTTGACGGATGGACTTACTCTCCTGATTATCTCCGCCTCGGTGACAAGATAATGCTCGTCGATGACATCTATGATTCAGGACGTACTCTGAATTATCTTGTGGAAATCCTCCTGGAAAAAGGTGTGCCCCGTGAAAGCATCAAAGTCGTGGTGCATGATTATAAAATCTATTCCGACCGCACTCCGCTTCCGATACAGCCCGATTATTGGTGCAGGAAATTTGAAATCGGGAAAAAAGATGAAAATCCTTGGATAAACTACAACAGCCATGAGCTTGTGGGACTTACAGAAGAGGAGCTTGAGGAAAATTTCTACAAGCCTTATCCTGATCTGCGCCCTGTTTTGGAACCGATTTTCAAGACAGGAAAAAAGGAAAGCTGAAAATTGACGGATTTTGAATTTGTTGCCGGACTTGATGAAGCGGGCAGGGGACCTCTTGCAGGACCTGTGACAGCCGCATGCGTAATCCTGCCGTTAGGTTTTCCGGTGGAAATGCTTGATGACAGCAAAAAGCTCAGCGAAAAAAAACGCATGAAAATAGAGCCTCTCATAAAAGATTCATGCTGCTGGGGATTGGGCATAGTCGATCACAAGGAGATTGACAGGATCAACATATTGCAGGCGAGCATGAAAGCCATGAAGATTGCGTTTGAAAACATGCTCGAAAATCTTCCGGCGTGGTGCGAAAAAAACAATCTTCCCGTGCCTGATCCAAAGATGATTTCTGCTGTTGCTGACGGAAACAAGTGTCCCGACATAAGCTGCAACGTGAGGGCTGAGGTCAAGGCGGATGCTAAATTTCCGTGCGTCATGGCTGCAAGCATAATCGCAAAAGTCGAAAGGGATAAAATCATGACGGAATACGACAAGCTTTATCCCCAATACGGCTATGCAAAGCACAAGGGCTATCCGACCGCCGCTCACAGAAAAATCTGCCTGGAAATTGGCCCTTCCCCGATCCAGCGGCTCACGTTCGACGTAAAGTAATAATCGTTTGGTAATTATTACAAAGCGTAACCGTAGGATGCCGTTTCACCAAGCTCCTCTTCAATGCGGATAAGCTGGTTGTATTTTGCCATACGGTCCGTGCGGCTCATGGAACCAGTCTTTATCTGCCCGGAATTTGTGGCTACGGCAATGTCTGCGATGGTCGTGTCTTCAGTTTCACCGGAGCGGTGTGATGTGACCGTCGTATATCCGTGGCGGTGCGCCATTTCTATTGCTTCAAGAGTTTCCGTGAGAGAACCGATCTGGTTGACCTTGATAAGAATTGCGTTTCCTGCTCCCATCTTGATTCCTTTTTCAAGGAATTTCACGTTTGTAACGAAAAGATCGTCTCCTACAAGCTGGCATCTTCCGCCGATTTTCGCGGTGAGTTTTTTCCATCCTTCCCAGTCGTTTTCATCAAGGCCGTCTTCGATTGAATCGATGGGATATTTTGTAATCAGCTCTTCAAGATATGCAATCTGCTCGTCGTCAGAAAGTTCTTTTCCGTTCGGATCCTTAGGCGTTCCGTTTGAAAGCTGCTTGTAGTTGTAGAAGAATTTTCCGTCTTTTTCAACGCTGAACTCACTTGCGGCACAGTCCATGGCAATCTTCACGTCGTCACCCGGTTTGTATCCGGCGTCTTTTATTGCCTGTACGATAGAATCCAGCGCATCATCGATTCCGTTGAACTTTGGTGCGAAACCTCCTTCATCACCGACTGCAGTTGAAAGTCCGCGTCCCTTCAGAATCTTTGCAAGCGCATGGAAGATTTCAGCTCCCATCCTGATTGCCTCTTTTTCTGATTTTGCACCGACCGGACGGATCATGAATTCCTGGAATGCAATCGGTGCGTCAGAGTGTGCGCCTCCGTTGATTATGTTCATCATCGGTACAGGAAGCACATGGGCGTTTGCTCCGCCGATATATCTGTAGAGAGGAATGTCAAGAGCCTTTGCCGCAGCCTGGGCAGTTGCAAGCGAAACACCGAGTATTGCGTTTGCACCGAGCTTGCTTTTTGTAGCGGTTCCGTCAAGTGCGAGCATCTTCATGTCAATTGCGCGCTGTTCGAATACATTGAATCCCTTTAGTGCCGGCGCGATGATTTTGTTCACGTTTTCCACCGCTTTCAGGACACCTTTTCCACCGAAGCGTGATTTGTCTCCGTCCCTGAGTTCCAGAGCCTCGTTTTCTCCTGTTGAAGCCCCTGATGGAACCGCAGCACGTCCAAGCACTCCGTTTTCAAGGATGACATCCACTTCGACCGTAGGATTTCCGCGTGAATCAATGATTTCACGTCCGGTTACCCCGCTGATTTTTACTGACTTGAGCATTTAAAAAGACCTCCAAAAAATGACTGATTGTGGCTTAGAATCTAGTTAGCATATGCTAATAAAATCAATATAATGATTTATTCATTGAATGTCAACGTCCCTTATATTGAAAAATCTATTCAATAGTGCTATCCTTGTTATTCAGATTGACTTGAAAACGGTTTTTTGAAAAGGAATGACTGATTGTGGCTTAGAACTTTTGTTCCTTTGAGATTTCTGTTTTGGTCTAAAATTAATCTCTATAATGAAGGAGCATTTCATGACTTACACTGCTGAAGTGGAACACATGTGTCCTTTGGCTAAGGGCGCGTATCATGGTCCTGCACCTATTCCTGAAGAAGGCAAATGGGTTCAGGTTAAAAAAATGGAAGAAGTATCGGGATTTACCCACGGTATCGGTTGGTGCGCACCGCAGCAGGGAGCTTGCAAGCTCTCATTGAATGTCAAGGACGGAATCATCGAGGAAGCTTTGGTCGAAACAATCGGCTGCTCCGGTATGACTCATTCTGCTGCTATGGCTTCTGAAATCCTCATCGGAAAAACTTTGATTGAAGCATTGAACACAGACCTCGTTTGCGATGCAATCAACACAGCTATGCGTGAGCTTTTCATGCAGATCATCTACGGACGCACACAGTCAGCATATTCAAAGGACGGACTCAAAGTCGGCGCTTCTTTGGAAGATTTGGGAAAGAACCTCCGCTCACAGGTCGGAACTATGTTTGCTACACGCAAGACAGGCCCACGCTATCTGGAAATGACTGAAGGCTATGTCGAGACATGTGCAGTTGACAAGGACAACCAGATCATCGGTTACAACTGCATCAACTTCGGAAAGCTCATGGATGCTCTCAAAGCCGGAAAACCAGCTCAGGAAGCTATTGAAGGCGCACGTACACACTATGGACGCGTTACAGCCGATCAGGGAATGGTCAAGCTCATCGACCCAAGAAAGGAGTAAGAAATGGCATTGTTTGAAGATTTTGAAGGCCGCATTCCTCAGGTGAATAAGGCTCTTAAAGAATATGGTTTTAAAGAAGGCGAGGCTGGTCTGAACGAAGCACGCGATCTCTGCAAGGCACGCGGATTTGATCCTTATGAAATCTGCCAGTCAACACAGCAGATTTGTTTTGAAGATGCAAAATGGGCTTATGTGCTCGGTTCTGCAATCGCAATCAAGGAAGCTGAAAAGACAGGTGACAAGACAGGTTCTACAGCTGCTGCAAACATCGGTAAGGGACTCCAGGCATTCTGTCTTCCGGGTTCTGTTGCTGATGACCGCAAGGTTGGTCTTGGACACGGAAATCTCGGAGCACGCCTTTTGAGCGAAGAGACACAGTGCTTTGCATTCCTGGCAGGACACGAATCATTCGCAGCCGCTGAAGGTGCAATCAAGATTGCAGCAAACGCAAACAAAGTCCGCAAGAACAAGCTCCGCGTTATCTTGAACGGTCTTGGAAAGGATGCTGCACAGATCATCAGCCGCATCAACGGATTCACATACGTCCAGACAAAGTTCGACTATTTCAACGGCGAGGGAACGGACAAGGCTCTTACAGTCGTAAAGGAAGTTCCTTATGGTTCAAACCCTGACCGTCTCATCGTAAAGTGCTATGGTGCAGACGATGTACGCGAAGGCGTTGCAATCATGTGGCATGAGGACGTAGACGTTTCAATCACAGGAAACTCAACCAACCCGACACGCTTCCAGCACCCGGTTGCAGGAACATACAAGAAGGAACGCCTCCTTGCAGGAAAGAAGTACTTCTCTGTAGCTTC
>JAFOTA010000235.1 GCA_017421145.1 Treponema sp. | reverse complement strand
TCCGGGCAAAGCTTGGGCACTGATGAGACAACCGCCATACGCGAATTTTTCGAAGCCGGGAGTTATATTGAGTACAGGAATTCATCCGGTCAGTACGTCATAAAAAGTCAGGACAAAATCATCGGGATAAGGGAAAGCAAAGACAAAAAATCCACGGTGGAGATAATCGACGTGAACGGAAACGTGGATTCAGTTTCTTGGAGCGAAATAACCGCCGACGCAAACCGCAATCTTCTGATCGTTCCTAAGATGAAATCAGACAAGCAGGTCATCACAAACCAGATGCTCTATTCACGGAATCTATCTGCATCGGGAGGAAAGAGGCTTACAATCTATTCATGGAACGAAGAATTCCTCAATCTGCTCATGAATTATTATCCTGAATACAGGCAGGGCGGAAAAATCGGAAACATTGACCTGGAATATATAGTGATTCCTTCATACGAATATTATGAATTTTATACGGAAAACATCCTCAGCAAACTTGAAGAACAGAATTCCGAAGGCGGGAAAAAACAAATAGACATCTTTTTGCTGGAACCGGAATACGTAAAGCAGCTCGCAGACTCACCCTACATCCTTGACATAAATGACGACCTTGGGTTTACGGATGAAGATCTTTCAAAGCAGTTCAAGTACATCAAGGACATGGGAACCATAGACGGAAAACTCAAGGCACTCTCATGGCAGTGCAATCCAAGCGGAATCATATACCGGCGGTCGATTGCAAAATCTGTTTTCGGAACGGACGACCCTGATAAAATTCAGGAACTCCTTTCTGACTGGGACAAATTCAATGCTGCCGCAAAAGAGCTTAAGGAAAACGGCTTTTACATAGTATCTGGCTTTGAAGACACATTCAGGGCATTCCAAAGCGGAGCAAAGACACCGTGGGTTATAGACGGAAAGCTGAACATCGACAGCTCAATCCTGGACTGGATTTCACAGCAAAATGAATTTGCAGAAGACGGTTTGACGCAAGGATATGAAATGTGGTCGGAAGAATTTTTCTCCGGGATGATGGACGACGGAATGACTTTCTGCTATCTGGGACCGAACTGGTTCATAGATTATATAATGACCCCATACTCGCAATCTGATTTTTATGAAAACAATACCTACGGCGACTGGGCTTTCTGCAAGGGACCCCAGGGATTCGACTGGGGCGGTTCATTTATCTGCGTTGCAAAAGGGACTGACAATCTTCCGCTTATAAAAAACATACTCGAAAAGCTGACCATGGATGACGGCACCATGACAAAAATTGCGGCAGGCGAAAATGTATTCGTGAACAACGAAAAAGTCATGGAAAGCATTACAAAAGGACGCAACGGAAAGGGAATTCTCGGAGGACAGGACAACCTAAACATTCTGATCGATTCTGCAAAATCAATGGACAGATCCGCATCAGGGCCTTATGATTACGAGCTTTCGGAAATGCTTAAAAGCGCCATGAAACCTTATTTCAAAGGAAGCCTTCCTTTAGACCTGGTATGGAGAATGTTTTTTTCAAGCGTAAAAGACAAGTTCCCGGATCTGAAAATTCCAGAACAACTATACTACTGAATTTTACCCAGGAGATTATTTTATGAAAAAGGCATTGAGCGCAATCTGCATGGTGATTTTGGGAGCGGCATTTACTTTTGCACAGCAGCTGGGTGAAAGCGAAAAAAACGCAATCCGCACGTTCTTTGAAGAAGGCTGTTACATCGAATGTTCCAGTCCTTCGGGGGAATTCACAATCATAAAAAAACAAAGCGTCGTATCGGTTCAGGACAAAAAAAATTCAACCATACTGATAGTAACGGACAACGGAAGCACTTCAGTCGAATGGAAGTCAATCAAAAGCGATTCGTCAGGAAACCTCAAGATAAAAATAAAAAATCCGGGGCAGGATCAGGCTGCCTCCCATAAGAGTTCTGATGCAGGGCCAAAATATTCAGACGGCGGAAAAGTCCTGACCATCTATTCATGGAACGATGAGTTTATGAACAGGCTGCAAAACTTTTATCCAGGCTACGACCCCAAAACCGACAGAATAGGCGACGTAAAGATAAATTGGGTTATCAAGCCGGCCGGTGACGAGTATCTGGGAGAACTTGATGAAGCGCTTTCCGAACAAAATGAGGCAAGTTCCGAAAACAAGATTGACCTTTTTCTTATTGAAGCTGACTATGCGCTCAAATACACGGATTCCCCCCGCACGCTCGACATAAAGGCCGACCTTGGATTTACGGACGAAAACCTTTCAAAGCAATTCCGGTACACAAAAGACATAGGAACGGCAGACGGAAAACTCAAGGCGCTCACATGGCAAGGCTGTCCCGGCGGAATGCTCTACAGACGATCGATTGCAAAGGAAGTATTTGGAACGGACGACCCGGATAAAATTCAGGAACTTCTTTCTGATTGGGAAAAATTCAACAAGGCTGCGGAAAAAGCAAAGGCAAAAGGCTACTTCATGGTTTCCGGCACGGATGACACATACCGCGTGTTTTCGGACAACAGAAAGACTCCGTGGGTCATAGACGGTGAAATCAACATAGATGACTCAATAAACGAATGGATTTCCCAGCAAAAGGAATTCTCGGAAAACGGCTGCCACAACAATGCTGATTTATGGAGCTACGAACAGTTTCTCGGTGCACAAAAGTACGGAAAAGTGTTCTGCTATTTCGGCCCGAGCTGGTTCATAGATTATGTCATAGAACCGCAGAGCGAAAGTACAAGCGGCGACTGGGCTTTCTGCAAAGGTCCGCAGGGATTTTTCTGGGGCGGCTCCTGGATTTGTGCGGCAACCGGAACGGACAACATTTCCATCGTAAAAGACATAATGGAAAAGCTCACGACCGATGACAAAATCATGGAAAGAATCATAAGGGTGACCGGAGATTTTGTAAACAATGAAAACGTAATGAAAGCAATCGCAGAAGACAGCAAATTTGAAAAAAAATTCCTCGGCGGGCAGAACCCGTTCAGATTTTTCATTGAGTCGGCAAAATCAGTGGACAAATCCAACATCACCATATACGATGCGGACATTGACAGAGGAATCACGGCAGCCATGAAAAACTTTTTCAACGGAAGGATCAGTGAAGGCAACGCATGGGAAAATTTCTATGAGCAGGTCATGAACCTCCATCCAAATTTGACAAGACCGGAGGATTGATCCTATGGGCATACGCGAAAGACTTTTTGACCAGCGTGACAGTGAATACCGTGAATTTCAGAGCAGGCTTGTACCGAACATTCCTAAAGATTCTATAATAGGCGTAAGGACTCCCGGCATGCGTAAGATTGCAAAAGACGTTTTCGGAACCGATGAAGCCGACGAGTTTCTAAAGGAGCTTCCCCACAAGTTTTACGAAGAGAACATGATCCACTTTTTCCTTGTTTCGCTGATCAAGGATTTTGACACGTGCGTAAAAGAGCTTGAGCGTTTTCTTCCGTTCATCGACTGCTGGCCGGTATGCGATCAGTCAAGCCCGAAAGTCTTCAAGAAAAACCATGGAAAGCTTCTCCCCTTGATCAAAAAATGGATAAAATCAGAACACGTCTACACAGCCAGATTCGGTCTCCGCATGCTGATGAATGAATTTCTTGACGAAGATTTTAAGGACGAATATCTTGAATGGGCAGCAAAAAACCGCGGCGAAGATTATTACATCAAAATGATGGTCGCATGGTATTTCGCAACGGCACTCGCAAAACAGTACGACAAAGCGGTCAAATACATCGAAGAAAAAAAGCTCGAACCATGGACGCACAACAAGGCAATCCAAAAAGCAGTGGAAAGCTACCGGGTCACGGACGAACACAAAAAACACCTTGCCTCTCTCCGTGTCGATTTGAACTAAACAGACTGAATCCAAGGACAGCTTTTAAAATCATCTATTATTTAAGCTTGAATCCACCGACCTCTTTTTGCAGTGAATCAAGGTTCCGCTGATTTTCCGAGCTGCTCTTTTCTATGCTTGCGATTGCCTCGGTTATTCCGGCGGTTCCTTCTGACACAAGCTTCATTGCATCTCCGATATCTGCGGTCGCTTCTTCCAAGGCTTTCATCTCTTTTTTTATGCGCTGTCCGTCAAGGAAGATTTCCTCCGAATTGTTTTTCACGACATCGGTCGATTCTTTTATGTTGCTCATCGACTGGAGAACCAGGTTGCTTCCGGCAGTCTGCTCATCCATCGCTCCCTTGATTATGATTTCCTGATTTTTCACGGTGTCGGTCAACGAGAAGATTATGTCAAACTGCGAGCGTACTTCGTTTGTGTTTTCAACGACTTCGTTTATGCACTGCTGCAGCTGGTTAAGGTTTCCCGAAATCTTTTTTCCCTGCTGATCGGACTGGGTGGCAAGCTTACGGATTTCATCTGCAACCACTGCAAATCCTTTTCCTGATTCACCGGCGTGCGCCGCTTCGATTGCTGCGTTCATGGCCAGAAGATTTGTCTGGCTTGCGATGCTCTGGATTATGCCCGAAGCCTCCATAAGACCCTTGGACTGGTCTTTTATTTCCTCAGAAAGTTTTGCGGCTTCAAGAACTTTTTGTCTTCCGAGTTCCGTCTGCATCTTAAGGGAATCTACATTCTGGGAGTTCATTTCCAAAATCGCCGAAACTGAATTTATGTTCGAAACCATTTCCTCAACCGCACCCGAAGAATTTGAAACTCCGGCAACCTGAGCGGAAATTTTTTCTTTAAGCTCCTCCAGATTTGAAATCATGTTATGCACAGCCATGGTGGATCTTTCAACGCCCGACGACTGTTTTTCCACACGCTCGTTTACGTTCGAGACATTCCGGTTGATTTCGCCGACGGTTTTGGATGTAAGCTCCATCTTTTCCGAAAACTGATTCGCGGTCTTCAGGGAAATGTCCGTGCTTTCTGCAATGTCGGAAAGAAGATGCTTTGTCACCGCGAAAAACGAATTCATGTCCATCATCAAAAGGCCGAACTCATCGCGCGTCCGCACTTGAAATTCCTTGCTCGTGTAATCCTTTTTCGCAAGTTTGTTCGCAAAAACCGAAACGCCGCTCATGCTCTTTACGATTCCGTGCATAAGGCAGAGCATGTCGAAAACCGTAAACGCAAATCCTATTATCAAAATCAAAACAGCGTAAACGATTTTCGCAGTATCAGAAATCTCAAGGCCGTGTCGTTCGCAGAGTGTCGGAATCATCATGTGCATGGCCGTTCCCAAAACGCTGATTCCCGGAAAAACACTGCACTTGGAGATAAGGGACATGCTTTTGTACTTTTCCTCAAACGGAACTTTTTTCAGGAGCTTCTCAAATCTGTATGAAAAGAGACAGTAAAACGCAAGGCTGAACGTGCATGTTGATCCTGTGCAGAGAATCAGCTGAGTCAAAACCGGTGTTTTGTGACCAGTCATCCATGTCGTGGCGATTACCGCAAGCCCGGCCACAGGTCCGTTCATGATTGCGAAGATCAATGTGACGCGCTCAAAAATTTTTATCCATTTGTTCGTGTAATCGGATGACTCTTTCGTTCCGTTGTAAGCGCAGATCTTTGAACTACAGAAAAAATACCAGAAAATCGTGAATCCTACAATCGAAGTTAAAATCGGGATTCCGAACGGACATGTAAAAGCGACGATGGTTTTTCTAAACGGGACGAGTTTTGTCAGCGATGTGTAAGTCCAGCTGGCAACAATAGGAACTAAAAAAATCTGCTGGTAGATGAAAAAAAGGGACGACGGAAACCGTTCTATCACCTTATATTTATCCGATGAGTCTCTCTCCATGATATAACCCCATCTTCTAAAAATTTAAATGCAGATGCTGATAAGAAGCTATATGATAAGTATAAGTGGTTTTTGGGAAAAATACAAACAAATTTATTTCAAAAAAAATCCCCCGTGAAAAACCACGGAGGATTAAAATCCGTCAAGAAAAAATGCAGTCTAGTAGTTTTCTGCAAGAACCTGGAAATAGCTCTGCGGATGGCTGCATACCGGGCATACCTCAGGAGCTTTCTTTCCTACGCAGATATGACCGCAGTTGGCGCACTGCCAGATTACGTCACCTTCCTTTGAGAAAACCAGATCACCTTCAACATTGGCAAGGAGCTTTTTGTAGCGTTCCTCATGAGCCTTTTCAATTGCGGCGACACCCTCGAACATTTTGGCGATTTTTTCAAATCCTTCTTCGCGAGCTTCTTTTGCAAAAGCCGGGTACATTTCAGTCCACTCGTAGTTTTCGCCTTCAGCGGCGGCCTTCAGATTTTCAGCTGTAGAGCCGATTCCTTCCAAAAGCTTGAACCACATTTTTGCGTGTTCCTTTTCGTTTTCAGCAGTTTCCTCGAAAATTGCCGCAATCTGGTTGAATCCGTCTTTTTTGGCTTTTGACGCAAAGTATGTGTACTTGTTCCTTGCCTGTGATTCACCTGCAAAAGCAGCCTGCAAATTTTTTTCGGTCTTTGATCCCTTCAACTCCATCGTATTCTCCTTATTATGGTAATTTATAAAAACAAAATTTATTTTCCGTCCGCTGATTCCTGCTCAGCCTTTGCAAGTTTTTCAGCTTTGTTTTTCGCGCTTTGGATGGCCTGCTGCTTTAGTTTTTCAGCAGCCTGCGATTCTTCAAGCTCTTTTCCGGCAGTCACGAAAAGCCTGTGAAGCATTTCCTTTGTCTTGGTGCTTATGAGCTGGTAGATTTTTTCAGAAACGCGTATAAAGTTCTCGCCCTCCAATCCAAATGTACCGTCATTTTTTGCAAATACAAAGACATTGAGCTTTCCGCCGTCAGGAATGGGACGCTGCATCAAAAGAACGCCGTTGGTCTGTATGTGGATTCCGTCAATGACAAGCATCATGTCTTTTACCTTGCTGTATTGAGGAAGGGTTCCTTCATAAAACTGGCATGAAAAATGGCTAAGGCTTATGTCGTTGATTTTACCCCTGTACTGTAGATTGTCCCTTACAAACGAAACTTCACTTGCTCCGGTACAAGTGGCACGGATTGTCTTGCGTTTTCCTGTAGCCTGATTTGCTTTCAGCACGCTGTCGATAAGTACGAAATTTTTCTTATGCTGATAATCCAATCCTATGCAGCCGCACTGCACGCCCACATCAAAAAGGTAGAATTTTTTGATCCTTTCTTTTTCAGCTTCGGTCTTTGCATTCAGGTAGAGGATTCCGAACAAGGCTTCATTTCCATGCTCGCGCTGCATTTTGTAGATGAATTTCGGCCATTCAATTCCTTCAATTTTCGCATCAATATAGAAGAAAAAGATTGAATTCGGGTACATTGAAATTATCAGCTCAATTTTACGGCCGATAGGACAATAGCGGTCATCAACGATAATATATGCCTCATATCCCCTAGTCATATACTCTTCCATATAGGATTCCGGCAATATAGTAATGTCCGGGGCAATAAAAAATGTCTTTCGTCCTGCCGCAGGGCTATCCAACTCTTCCATAAATAAAGCCCACTTCCTCCCAAAACAGCGTACTCTGTATCTTATAAGTTTAACTTGTATTCTGAGATTTGTCAAAAAAAATCCACAAAAAATGGAGAAAATGGAGAAAAAACTTGCAGTGTGGGAAAATATCAAACAAACCTGTTTAAGATTTACTCAATATTTTTATTCTTTATTTTTTAACTTTCGCCCGCTCCCTTACAAAATAATCGGTGAATCCTTTTTTTTCAAGAAGATTCAGAAAATCCTGCACGTCGGCGGTGGCAATGTCCTTGATTACGACTTTGGTTATGTTCCCGGATTTTTGGTAGGCAAGATATTTTGTAATCCCTGCGGCATGAAGGCGCTTGACCAAGGCTTCGGCATTGGAACGCACTGCAAATGCACCAAGCTGTATGTCCCATGTCTTGTTTTTGTTTTCGTTGAGTTTCCAAGGGGATGCATTCTGAGTGCCTGAGATTATCGTGAGCTTGACTTTTGCTGTCCCGGATTTTATCATGTCAAGCTTTTCTGCGGCGGCTTTTGACAAATCGATTTCGCGCCCCCTAACGAAAGGCCCCCTGTCATTTATCCTGACCGTAACGTTTTTTCCGTTCGCAAGATTAGTGACCACGACCTTAGTATTGAACGGAAGCGTTTTATGAGCCGCAGTCAGGGCATACATATTGAACGTTTCTCCGTTCGACGTTTTCCGGCCATGGAATTTATCAGCATAAAAAGATGCCACGGCTTCTGATTTGTAGACATAATCAGCAAAAAGCGGTGCGGCAAAAATAATAAGAACGGCGGCTAACAGACTCTTTTTGAAAAATCTGCGGGGGTTCGGCAATTTTGTTTCAACGTTTTTCATGTCATCCTCTTTTTAGAAATTTCAAGCCGCATTTTCCCCAAAAAAACAGCTTAAAAAAAAATGGGAACCCGCTCATGCAGATCCCCATTCTTGCATTTTTATTCCGCCTGAAAAGCCCCCACTTGCCGAAATCAGGCGGATTAAACCTATATGGAACCGGAGTTTTTGCCGGCCGCTATTTTTCAACCCTCAGCGCGCTGTAGTCAACGGAAGATTCCTTTACGGTCCCCAGTTTTCTCTGGCGCACAAGGTACTCGTCAAATCCGTGCTGCTTCAATGCCTCAACGGTGAAATCAAGCTCAGATGCCGGAACGTCGCGGATTACCACCCTAGTGATTCCGTCTTCTGACTGATATGCAATGTTCTTGAATCCTTCGCTGTTGATTTTGTCGGCCAAAACCTTTGCATTGGAAAAATCAGCATACGCACCAAGCTGAACGTCGTAGTGCTTTTCACCCAGATTGGAAATCCTGGCTTCCTGCTCATAAGGCGTTTCGACCACTCCGCTTACATCAGTCGTAGGCCCGTTGCTCGTTCCCCATTGGATTATTTCCATGGAAACCCTTGCAGTCCCGGATTTAAGCATTCCCAAATCAGAAGCTGCCGCTTTTGAAACGTCGATCTCACGTCCCGGTGCGCTCGGTCCCCTGTCGTTTATTCTTACGACTACGGATTTTGAAGTGGCAAGGCTCGTTACCTTTACCAAAGTATCGAACGGCAGCGTATTATGAGCGGCGGTATAATCATTCATGTTGAATATTTCACCGCTTGCGGTTCTGTTGCCGTTAAGCTCTTCACCGTAATATGAGGCGATGACGTTTATTTTGTACAATTCCTCAGCTGAAGCCAAGGATGCAGTGGCCATAAGAGCCGTTAAAAAAATAGCATGTACTTTCATGCCTTTATTATCGGGAAATACAAAAGAGCAGTTTAGTTTTTTTATGGAAGCAGGCTTTTAAAATCCTACCAGATTCTTTATTACGGAAACCGGGGATTTATCAAAGTAAAGGTATGCATAGAAAGCTGCGGCGGCGGTCACGCTTTTACCGTAGTTTCTCGTTTCCTTTATGTTTATCATTTCAAGGAAAATGTCGTTCGGAATTTCCCTGCGTTTTGTAATCGAAAGGCAGTTTTTGAGAGTGCTCCTTATTTTACCGATTCCGGCATTGTACGAGCAAACGGCCAGAAGGGCATTGTTTTCAAGACGAGAAATCAGTTCGGAAAGATAGTATGACCCAAGCTGTATGTTTGTGTCAGGATCCAAAAGATCATAATCTGTCTTGCCAAGTTTTTTTGCAACTTCGGCGGCTGTGCTTTCCATAAGCTGGCACAAACCTGTCGCACCTGCATGGCTGACCGCTTCCGGGGAATAAAAGCTTTCCATTCTGATCAGCGCGTAAATAAGATAATCTTCTATTTTATATTCTTTGGCGTATTTTTCTACGGACTCACTGAATCCGCACGGAAACGAAAGCTCCATGATTTTTTTGTCCAAGGCGGTTTCGCTGTAATTCATTTTTTTTGCGGCGATCCTAAGACCGATGTAATTGAAATAAGGGTCTTCACCGGTTTTTGAGTAAATGTATTCAGAGACTGCCTTTGCGCAATCCAAGCCGATTTCATTGCTGTGCTCAAGCCAGAACGGATACACATAATCTATCAAATCAAAATCAATATAGCCGTAAAAGATTTTTTCCACTTCTTCATCAGCCTGAAAATCCTCCAGCTTGTTCCAGAAAGAAAAACACTCCATAGTCTTTTCGTCGCTGAGACCAAGCTTTGCCGCCGCCATCAGTTTGTGATATGAATCGGAAGCACCGTCCAATGCCCTTGTATAAAGAGTTTTCATCTCATCTTCTTTTGATTTTCCTTCCGGGAGATAAAAACCATTTTCAATAAGGCTGCCCGCAACGTATGAATAAAGCGATACGGTTTCGCGGCTTCCATATTTTTCAATCAGATTCGCAATCCTGTAATATTCGCTCCATTTCTGCTCGTTCAAAAGCTGTACGGAAAGAGACTCAAAAAAATCATCGAAGTAATTCGGATCGTGCATGCCAGGGGAATATTTTTCGCATGCGCTTACTGCAAGTGCAACGTCTTTCTGCTGTGCTACGGTCAGATAATACCAAAGCGCATTGTCATAGTTTTCATCGCTGTCGGCACAGTCCATGGCTTTTAAAAAATATTCCAGCGCATCGTCAACTGATTTTTCAACGCGTGAATAAAGGCGGCCCGCATAAAAATTCAAATAGAAATCGACTTCTTTTTCTCCGGTCAAAAGTCCTTCAAGAAACGCCGCATTCTGTTCATAATTCGACGAACCGTAGAGCAAGGATTTTCCTGCAGTGCTCACTACCTGAGGATTTAGATTCGAACCTTCGCTCAATACACGCCTTGCATAAACCGATGCCTGACCCCACTCCCTTTTTGAAGCTTCGTTTTCCATCCTTGCAATTTCCGATGCAAAAGCAAAGCCGTTTCCAGGATAATTTTTTATCATCGAAAATATTTTTTTGTGGTAATCAGAATAGGGTTTTTCAATGCACCATAGATTGTAGATGCCGGGGAAAGAAGAGTCTCCTTCTTCAAGCAAAGCCGCGCATCTGTAAAAAATGATTTCATCATCTGC
>JAFOTA010000234.1 GCA_017421145.1 Treponema sp. | reverse complement strand
GCTGAGTCTTTCGGGCGAGACATAAAGCAACTTGATATTTCCGCTCCTGATTTTTCTGCACGTGTCAAAATAGTCATCGCTTTCCTGTGCCGAATTGAGAAAGACCGCCTGAATCCCAAGCGATTCCAGCTGAGAAACCTGGTCCTGCATCAGCGCAATCAACGGGGAGACCACAACAGTAAGTCCGTCCATAATCAGTGCGGGAATCTGGTAGCATATTGATTTACCGCCACCGGTCGGCATCACCGCAACAGTGTCACGTCCGTCGAGAACGTTCTGAATCACTTCACGCTGCATTGGTCTGAAAGAGTCGTAGCCGAATACTGATTTTAAAATATGTTCCGGTGTTTCCGCCATGTTTTTCTCCTGATTTCCGGGGCTGTCATAACCACCGCATGCAAAGCTACCGTATCCGCTGCTTTCTGCCGCAGTGCCGAAAAAAGCCGCTGCCTGTGCGCTCATGGTTTTGATGAACGCCAGCATCAAATTATACTGACTTTCTTTCAAATTATAAACAGCCTCCTTGTTTTTCTACTTGCAATTGTTTTTAAATTATGGTATACTGATTTCATCAGTTTTAGCCGGCTTGGTGGAATGGTAGACACGAAGGACTCAAAATCCTTTGCCCTCAAAAGCGTCTGAGTTCAAGTCTCAGAGCCGGCACTTAAAGGCCAGTCTTAACGGATTGGTCTTTTTTTTGTCCGTAAAAACGCAGCCCGCACGGATCAGAATCCTGCAAAATCGATTCCGCAGTCGTTTTTTCTGTATCCGACGGCTTCCTTTATGCAAGCGGCATCTATGATTTCCTTTCCTTCCATGTCCGCTATGGTGCGTGAAAGCTTAAGGCATCCGCTGACCGCCCTGGGTGAAAGCTGGTAATGCACCGCGCTTTTTTCAAGTATGGTCCTTGCTTCGTCAGTCGTCCGGCAGTATCCGGAAATTTCGGAAGGAATAAGAGCCGCATTTTTCTTTCCCTGCCTTTTTCTCTGGATAAAAACAGCCCTGGCAATGTCTTCCCTTAGTGCGTCCGTTGATTTTGACTCCGTTTCAGCGTTGGGAGCTTTCATTTCGACCTGCACGCGTATGTCTATCCTGTCCAAAAGGGGACCTGAAAATTTTCTCCAGTATTGTTCTATTGATCTGGCCGAACACAGGCAGATTTTTTCCGATGAGCCGTAAAATCCGCATGGACAAGGATTCGTTGCCATGAGAAGCTGGAAATTCGCAGGATATACGGTTGATCTTCCGGCGCGGCTCAATGTTACGGCCTTGCTTTCAAGCGGAACCCGCAGCATCTGAAGCACCGAGCTTTTGAATTCAGCCGCTTCATCCAAAAACAGCACCCCGTTGTGCGACAAAGAAATTTCACCCGGCATGCAATAAGGCCCTCCGCCGCATATTCCTTCTATAGAAGCTGTCTGGTGGGGCTGCCTGAAAGGTGCTTTCCTCTGCAATGGTTTTCCTGCCTGGAGAAGTCCTGCTATGGAATGTATCCTCGTGACGCTTTGTGCTTCCTCCACCGTAAGGAGCGGTAGAAGATCAGGATAATGCTGGAGAGATAGCGTTTTTCCGCAACCGGGCGGCCCGTATGCAAGGATGTTGTGTCCGCCTGCCGCCGCAATCTGCATTCCCCGGAGGAGCTTTTCCTGACCGCGTATATCACTGAAATCAAAATCCTCGGCTTTAGGGGGAAAAAGGATTCCGTTTATTTCTACCGAGCCTTCCGGGATGTTCCCATGGCCGTCAAAAATCTCCCTGCCGCTTTTTTCTGTGAATGCTCCCGGATTATCAAGGGCATCGAACGCTTCGTTAAGGTTTTCTGCTCCGAACACCCTCATTCCCGGTACGTTTCTTGCTTCTTCGGCATTTCCGGACGGAACTATGCACATGGTTATGCCTGCTGAAAAAGCCGTTCCTGCCGCCGCATGTATACCCCGCACGGGACGTACCTTTCCGTTAAGCTCAAGCTCTCCCATGACAAGTATACCGGAATCATCCGCTTCTCCGCCTGAATCCAGCCTTTTCTTTTCGTAAAGGACTGCAAGCGCAATGGCAAGGTCGAATCCTGCGCCTTCTTTTTTTAAATCAGCAGGTGAAAGGCTTATCAAAACCCTCTCCGGGGGAAATTCATAGCCGCTGTTACGTATCGCCGACCTCATCCTTTCCCGGCTTTCTTTTACCGCACCGTCCGCAAGACCCACCAAATCCACTGCCGGAATCCCCCTGCGCAGATCGACTTCCACGCTCACAAGGGAACCTTCGTATCCGAACGGCGAAAAACTGAAAATCTGCATAAAAGCCTCCTACTATATAATATTCAGAGAAAGTCAGGATCAGCACAAAACTGCAAATTTTTCCTTTGACAAATGGGAGTATCTATGAAAAACTATGTAAAACCATTAAAAAAGGGAAAATCCCTGAGGAAGATTTTATGAAAAAGTTTTTGTTTTTGGTTGCCCTTGCAGCCTGCCTTACTGCTTTCCTGATTTCATGCAAGGAAGAAGAAAAAAAAGCTGCCGTTTCACAGAAGACTGAATCAAAGCCTGCCGCCGAAAAAAAAGCCGTGGAAACTGAAGCAGGCGCAGAAGATGATTACGACGGACCATGGTTCATGGCTCAGACTGAAAAAGCCCCGGTCAGCTCGGTTTCTGCGACCAGTGAGCTTGTGGAGACCAAATTTGCCGGAAGATACATTTATCCGCCTATCAATATACTTGACGGTGATTTTGAAAACACATGGTGCGAATCTGTTGACGGTGACGGAATCGGTGAAGCGGTGACGGTTGAATTTTCAGAGCCTGTAAGCTTTGATGAAATCCAGATCGTAAACGGATTTGCGACCGATGAAAGCTGGGAAATCAACAACCGCATAAAGACAGTGCAGATTACGCAGGTTGCCGGCGAGCATTTCCAGCGCAAGGATTATGAGCTGCTTGACGGAGTGATGGACTGGCAGTCAATCAAATTTGCCCTTCCGCAGACAGCACAGACGATAGAATTCAAAATCGTCGATGTGTACAAAGGAACGAAATATCAGGACTCATGCCTTGATGACGTGCGCCTTCTTTACAAGGGAAACGTGATTCCTTTCACCGGAGTGGCGGAGCTTAAAAAAGTACAGGAAGAAAATTCCCGCGCAATGCTCAATTCAGACTTCGATCAGAAATTCAAGGCCCTTTTCAAACCTTCTTCACTGAAAGACGACGGCTTCAAATATCTTATACTTGAGGAAAAAGAAAGGAACGGAATGGTTCTTTGCGCCAAGGAAGAGGGAAAGACATTCAGCCTTGTTTCCATGGATCCTGCGGCAATCTACCCGGATGACGATGAAATTGAATATGTGAGGAACATAAAGGAAAACGTCATAAGCGGATTCGACTATTACTGCGACGTTTACGACGGATTCAACACGCCGGACTATACGATCGGAAACTGCAGGATAATCATAAAGTCCAAGATTTCTTACATTGACACAACTACCGTCAAGCTGATCAGGATAGACGGAAACAAAGTCATCATAAACGGAGTGCCGTACAAGGTCATACCGAGTGAAAAGGCCTATCTCCAGTATAACCTAAGATAATGGAACGCAGCAGGCTTAGGATTCTTTGCGGCATGGCATGGTACCGTTCCAAGAGATTCCTGTACTGGATAAGGTTCGGAAAGCACTTTGCAAAACGGGGATGCATGGACTCAGATGCCGTGAAAAAAATGTTTCCATACACGGCATTTTCACATTCGTCTCCGCTTTACAGAAACCTTTCTGAAATTGATTCGCAGCTTCAGGAAGGAAAGGTTTGCAACGTGACCAAGGCAGCCGGAAAAATTTCATGCACAGTCGTGGAACCGGGAAAAGTCTTTTCATACTGGAAGCTCATAGGAAACCCGACCAAGGCAAAAGGCTACAAAAAAGGCATGATGCTCGTGAACGGTCATCCTACGGCAAAAACAGGCGGAGGACTTTGCGCTCTTTCGAATCTCGTTTATTGGATGACACTGCATACAGACCTTACCGTCACCGAAAGATGGAGGCACAGCTATGACGTTTTCCCGGATTCAAACAGAACGCAGCCTTTTGGAAGCGGAGCCACATGCGTCTACAATTACCGTGACCTGATGGTTTTGAACGGAACGAAAACTCCCTACGCTCTCCTTGTCTGGATTGAAAACAAGAGGCTGTGCGGTGAATGGAGGACTACGGAACCCGTTGAAACAAGCTATGAGGTTTACCAGAAGGATCATTGGATAAGCTGTGAGTTCGGAAATGTGTACGTCCGCCACAATACGATTTTCAGAAAACGTTTTGCCGGAGGAAAATGCACCGGTGAAGAATTCGTAACGGAAAACCATGCGAAGATGATGTATGAACCGTTTTTGGAGAACAAGGGGAAAAAATGAACAGCAAGAAAATCATGACGAAAACATGTGCCGCTTTATTTATAGCTGCCCTTACGCTTGTTTTTTTTTCAATCAAGTTTTCCATGCTGAAAAAATCAGATTATCCGAACGGACTTGACGGTTTTTATTATGCACTTCAGGCGGAATCTTTCGTAGTGAACCTTGAGTTTGAAAATCCAGATATAGAATGCGGATATTATATCAGCGGATTCATATCGGGCGTCATAGGTGATTCCGTAACCGGCGTGAAAATCTGGGCGGCTCTTTCTTCGGCTCTTCTTTCGCTTTCCGTTTTTACTCTGCTTTATGTGCTGCTTGAAAAATTTCCCGGAAGATTTTTTTTCTCGCTCACGGGCATGCTTTTTTCAGGCGTTTCGGTGTGCGTCACCATAATGAGCATAAACTACATAAACAATCAGACCGGGCTTTTCTTTCTCCTGTTCTATGCGGCAAGCCTGATTTCATGCTTCAGGGAAAAAGAATCCCGGTTCGATTTTTGGGCGAACATAATAATTGCGGTTGCCATGCTTGTCATGTCGGTTTTGAGCCACAGGACGAGCGCGGTTTATGCCGTGGTGATGACCGTCCTATATATATGCTCAAAAATACTTTCGGGAAAGCTTTCCGGTAAAAATGCTTTTTCTGTCATTGCGCTGGTATTCGTGCTTTGCTTTGCCGTGATTGTCATAATCGTGGGACAGTCAAAAAGATTTTCGCATTCGTTTGCGTTCCCTTCGTTTGCATTCCTCCACAAAAACCTGATTTCATGTATCGGTGAAAAAGGCGTGTCCGGGTCCGTCGAGATAACGTTCTGCTATCTTTTTGCATGGCTCATGGCCGCCGCACTGATTTTAATAGAAAAAAAAGTCCGCGTGGAATACTTTTTCGTTCCGGTCATTTTCTTCCCTTTTTGGAACTACGATTCTGACATGGGATTCAGGATGGCCGTAAACGGACTTGCGGCAGGGATTCCGCTTCTTTTTTATTTTGCGTCAAGGCTCGTTGGATTCATAAAAGCCGCGGACGGTATAAAAGTTTTTTTGTCCGCAGCGCTTGCACCCGTTTTTTTCATAATGATTTTTTTCTCTTCCGGGGCATACAACCCGAAGTTTGATCCGCCGTTTGAATATTACAAATCAATCGCCGAAAAAATAGACCTTCCTTCTGACAGCCTTTTGATCGCGCACCAGGGACTTAACCATGTCTACACATATTACAACAATCTCCGTGACAGCATGAACTGGCTTCCTGATTATGAAATTGAAGAAGACAAGGTGTGGCGGCTTGCTTACGGTGCGAATGCCGAGAGGATACGTGAAGTGGTCGAAGAGTATGAAAAAAATCTTCAGGAGCAGGAAGAGCCGGTAGAGGATGCTGCAGAAGAAAACAAGGATGAAGCTCCCGGTGAGACAAAAGAAGTGAAGGAACCCGCGGATCCGTTTGAAGGCCTTGAGCAGATTGACTGGAATTATGTGCTTTTAAAGGAAAGCCTCTGGCAGGAATATCTTATTGCAGAAGATACCGACATAGCAGGAACTTTCGACAACTGGTACAACCCGTCCGAAGTCCGCCCGGATTACATACGCAAATCTGAGCGCAATACGCAATGACATCAGGGACTCAGCATGAAAAACAAAGTATATATGCGGAACGGATTCTGTTGAACTCAAGTTTGTAGGACTCGACATATTTACAAAAGATGCCGTTCCGCACATTTGTTTAAAATGATGCTGAGTC
>JAFOTA010000233.1 GCA_017421145.1 Treponema sp. | reverse complement strand
TCCCGAAGAGCGCGCGTGGATGGATTTTTTCACCTCAAACGGATTCACGGACACTTTCAGGATGTTCAATCAGGATCCCGGACAATACAGCTGGTGGAGCTACAGGATGCACGCAAGGGAAAAGAACGTGGGATGGCGCATAGACTATCTGTGCGTGAACGACGGATTCAAAAGCCACGTAAAGTCAAGCACCATAATGAGCGATGTAATGGGAAGCGACCACTGCCCCGTCTGCATAGAGATTGACTGAATAGTTAGTTATAGCTAATTCTTTATAATATAAAGAGAAAAGCCTTGCCAGTCTCAAAATGCAATGTTATATTTTGTCCATGGGGCATCATAAAGGAAAGCTCCATAACAATATTTTCGGAGGCTAAATATGGCATACAAAATTTCAGCTGATGCATGTATCAACTGCGGAGCATGTGAGGGAGAATGTCCGTCAGGAGCTATTTCAGAACAGAACGACAAGAGAGTGATCTCTGAAGATACTTGCGTAAGCTGCGGTGCTTGTGCAGGAGTCTGCCCTGTAGAGGCAATCTCAGAGTAAATCGACTTCCCTGTTGGTTTTTATGAATCAGAAGGGAACCATAAAGGACAGGCTGATTTCCGGCCTGTTTTTTTTTGCCTGAAAAGCTTCTTGACCCTACAAAAAAATTTATTTATGTGATATAATCCTATGGTTGTCAGGTTGCTTTCAGACAACGGAATATCAAGGGATTTTCACGGTAATCAAAATGATTCAAAACATTGCAAAAGGATATAAGAAATTCATTTCTCTCGTAGGAAAAATCATACTTCTTTCGGCTTTGTGCGTTCTTCTGGGCGTATGCATAGTGTTTCCGCTCTGGAAATGGGCATCTTCAACACCTGCGGTATACTCATATGCAATCCTTGCGCTTGTGGCAGCCGGTGCAGTATACCTTTTCATCTCATTGTTCAGGAAAAAAGGTGCGCTCAGATTTTTCATGGGCTTTCTGAAGATTGCATTCATTATCGGAGGGCTTTCGCTGTGCGTTTATTTCGTGCTCCACAGTAACCGTACCGCCGCTCTGATTGTTCTCATAGTATCGTTCGTGCTGTACGGAATACTTTCTGCCGTTTCCGCATCAATATTGGGAAGAAGAAAGGTTTCTTGACAAGCAAAAAAATTGGGAAGGGGAAAAATGAAAAAAACACTTAAACTGATTCTGGCACTTGCACTGGCTTTTTCGGCATTCACCGCATCGGCACAGGAATACACGGTGATTTCAAGCCTTGATTCAAAGAGCAAGGATGCGAATTTCAAGCAGCATCAGTCTGATTTCCAGAAAAACAACATGGCCGTCATAAGCCGCAGACCTTATGAAATGAAATTCTATGAGTATACGGTCACTGAATCCCAGTTCCGGGACGTTCACAATCTTTCGTCAAGGACTTCCCTGCGCTACGACACGATAGTTACGCTCAACGGCATTGATTCAACCGAAGAAAATCTTTCAGGGCGCACAATCTACATCCCCACGGTCAACGGACTTTTTATCCCGGTAAAGCCTGTAACGTCAATAGACATACTTCTTTCAAAGGAATATCCGCTTGAAAATGAAGCCGGGGAAAAGCAGTATCCGGTCTACACAGTGGGCGGAAAAGACTTTTACTTCATTGTCGACGGAAAATTTTCACCGACGGAACGTGCATTTTTCTTTGAGCCTGGAATGACCCTTCCCCTTGAAAAAAGCGTGCTGACTTCACCGTTCGGAATGAGGATAAGCCCGATAAGCGGCAAGTGGCTCATGCACAAGGGAATTGACATGGCGGCCCCGACCGGCACGCAAATCCACGCTTGCAAGGCAGGAAAAGTGGTCTCGGCAATCGCAATGGACTACACATACGGAAACTACGTGATTCTCGACCATGGGAAAGGCATGACAAGTTTGTACGCGCACATGAGCAAGATGCTTGTGTCAAAGGGCGATTATGTTTCGGCAGGCCAGGTAATCGGACTTGTAGGCCAGACAGGTCTTGCAACAGGTCCCCACCTCCATTTCGAAATAAAGCTGAACGGGGAACTTCAGGATCCGCAGAAATACATCAACGTAAAATAATCAGCCTGAAAATGCAGTTTTCCGGTCCGCACTAGTCAAAAACATCTATTTTGTTATATCCTGTAAGCATATGAGAACATTCATCAGGATATCAAGGAAAAGCAGTTTCAAAAGACTCCCGGCTATGGCCTTGTTCCTTTCTCTCATGCTTCCGTTGTGTGCGGAAAGCTTCAGGGCAGGAAAAGTATGCACACTGTCCGTATCAGCAGCAGGAACGGTGAATTCCATAACTGCGGGGGTAAACGACTGCATAATTGTGGAGCTTCCAGATGACATGACTTTCGTAGAAGGTCTGGAACTGAATTTCAAATTGCCCACCGAGATTGCATCAAAAAAAGAATCCGTAAGCTGGGCATTTTACGACGGGATTTTTCCTTCACCGGCACAGGGCAACCTTGAATATTCCGGGATAAAAATGCTTTCAGGGACTTTCGGCGGATCATACAGCCTGAACATGAAGATTCCGCTCAAAGACGGCGTGCATCTGAAAAAAGACAACTACTCATACATAGTCAAGTCTGTCCCGGCAATCAGCGACGGAAAGATTTTTCTCAGGATACACCCCTCACCAAAATTTTCAGAAGCAGATTTTACGTCCACGCAGATCAAGGTGTCAGGAAAGGCGATACATGCAAACATGGGAAAGCTTTCAATAGAAGCGACATATCCCAAGGGTGAGCACAACCCATATACAGTGTTCGTTGACGGTTCCAGCGCAGACGGTGAGAATCTCCTTCTTCCGCCCGGCATACACACGGTAAGCCTTGTAAGCGACCACTACAGGAATGAGCAGCGCACGGTCACAATCGAGCAGGGAAAGCACCATGTACTGAGGATAGAACTGAAGAGCGTCACCCCGGTCATAAGAATAAGCGCACCTGAAGGCACCAAGGTCTACATGGACGGAAATTTCATACAGAACGTTTCAACGCCGATTGAAGTAAGCCAGGGAGACCACAACATAAGGTTCGTATTCGGAAACTATGAAACGGTAAAGGGCATTTCAGTACTTAACGGATGCAACTACACGGTTTCCGTAATCCTTGACGCAACGATAAGCGAAGAAAATTAGAAATCAATACAGAAGATTCTGCAAACAAAATTTGTTTCCATTAGTTACGTTTTTCATTCAAGAAAACGGTACTGATGACGATAATATAATTACCGGGTGCAAAACATATCCCCTCCCACCCAACTGCACCCGGTTGCCTTACAACAAGGCATGGCCGGTTGATTCACAGCCGGCCTCTTTTTTTTTTCTGCAAAAGATTCCGTAAACCATTGAAATAATACAAGACGGTCAAATCATTGAAACATAAAATCGATTATTTAAAATAAAAAAAGCCTCCGGAAACACCGGAAGCTTATCAAGTTTGTTATTGAGTAAAATCAGAAACCCAACGCCGGGTTATTCAAGCGGTGCAAAGTAGCCGGTCTCATCCCTTCCAGACCTGTTGAGAAGATATGTCTCTACTTCAAGAGGAAGATATTTCTGGCCATATTCAGTCTTCTGCGTAGAAGTGAACGTAAGCTGATACAATCCAGAAGGCTGTTCAATGAGATCCTTTATAACAGGCTCAAGTCCGTCCGGTCTGTACACGTAATATGAAGTTCCCGTCGTATTGTATGTGAGGTAATCAATTTCCTGAGAAAGCCTAGTCTGGCTTACAAGAACAGTGCTGAAAGAAATGGCGTTGTTGTTTATGTAGCCCGACAAATCAGAAAGGCTGTACTGACCGAAAGCCTGCTTTCCTACGTTTCCTGCAGTTATGTAGATTATGCCCCTCTTTTTCTCTGCGTTGACCAAACCGTTTGCTGCAAGGCGGATTCCAAGGTCAAGAGCGGCGTTGTCAGTATAAGGAGCCTGAAGTGCCTTGGTTGAGAAAGTGGAAAGACGGTCGGGGCTTCCAGAGAATTCCGTAACGGGCATCTCACCTGCTGAAATTACGGTGACCCTTCCCTTTCCGTCCATGGCCTGGGTGATTTCCCTTACGGCAGTATTTACCTGCTCGGCATATTTTTCCATATCGGAAGAGCGGTCGATCAAAATTGCAATGTCAGCCTTGTCATTGTTGTTTGCTGCTCCGGTAACCTTAAGGTCAGGAACTGGACGCTGGTTTTCCGTAACAAGGAAGTTGTCAGCATTAAGACCGACTATAGGCTGGCGGCGACGGTTTTCCACACGTACTTCAAGAGTTACTGACGGGAATTTGTCCGAAAGCACCCTTTCAACCTGCACGAAGAATCCACCGACAAGCTCCGTCATCTTTGACATTATGTATATGTCGCTGCTCTTGAAATCCGTTACTATGATATTTCCGTTTTTATCAGGAACCGCAGAGGTTATTTCACCGCCACCACGTGGAGTGCGTCCGTTTTCAAAAGTAGAGCCGGTCTCGCAGTCAACCGTGACCACCCTGTTCTTGTCCGTGAGTATGAGGTATCCGCCCCAGACTTTCATGCTTTCAGGGCGTGCAAAAGTCTTTTCGTTGACAAGGTTTCCGATGAAGTTTCCTGCCCTGTCGAATTCATAGATTGCACCGCGTACTGAATCGGCGACGAAAACCCTGTCGTTTACAACGGCAATTCCTGTAGGTGACTTCAATCCGGCAAAATCGGATGTCTTTCCGCCGAAATGAAGAAGTCCGTTCCCGTCCTGATCGAACACAACGACACGGCAGTTTCCGAAATCAGTTACATAGATGTTTCCGTAGCTGTCCTGGGCAAGATACTGAGGGCCGACCACCTGACCTTCACCGCGCCCCTTGGTTCCTATGTAATTCTTGAATTTTCCGTCGGCATCAAGCAGTGCAAGCCTGTCACCGGCAAATTCACTCAGGAGAAGGTTTCCGTTCTGAAGCCTAATTATATCCATAGGTCTGTCGAATCCGTTCAAAGGTCCGCGGACTCTCTTTATGACCACGCCGTTCACATTATAATGGAGGATTTCATTTGATCCGTATGCCACGACCCAGATGCTTCCGTCATTGTTTGCGAGGGAAGAAATCGGATGGCTGTAAATCAGCACTTTGTCACCGTTTTTGTTCGGGTATGAACCAGATTCCGTGTAGCGCTCAGTGTAGTCATCCACAGACTGGGTCACCCTCCGCTCGCTCACTATTTCAATTCGGTTCTGGAGCAAAAGGCCTCCGTATCCGTTGTCAGAGGCGAACTGCCACTGCTGCAATGCCGCACCTTCGATTCCAGCGCGGTAATATGCCTTTCCGAGCCAGTCAAGTATCCTGCTTTCTCCCGGAAGATATGAAAGTGCCTTTTCAAACTCCTGGACAGCTTCGTTATAGGATCCGCGGTAATAGCTCTGCACTCCACGGCGGAATTCTTCCTCCGCAAACCCTGAATTGGCGCTGCGTGACGAAGAACCAGGATCCCTCATCGTATCCACGAGATTTGTCTGAGCATAAACCGCACTCAATGCAAAAACGGCTGAACAAGCCAAAATCAATACTTTTTTCATTTTCACTCTTCCACCAGCTCAGCATCCTTAAGGTGCTGCTTTATAACTTCATTGCCGCTGTCTTTTCTGTGCGCCTGCTCCAGATATTTCCTTGCCTGGGAATACAAGCCCATGCGGTAATAAACCCAGCCCACGCTGTCCAGACATGCCGGACTGTCGGGAGCGATATTCAAAGCCTTCTTGCACAACGAAAGCGCCCTGGAAAGATCCCTGTTTTCGGATGCAAGGACATAACCGAGGCCGTTCAATGCCGTGGCGTTGTTTTCGTCGAGAGAAAGTGATTTTTCATAGAATTCGATGCACTGGGAAACATTGCCCTGCTCCCATGAAAGGTATGCGAAAGAAGCGAATACTGAAGGACTCTTGTAGCCGGCCTTGAGAAGTGCGTCAAGCTCGAATATGGCAAGCTGTGCACGTCCGGTCTTGCAATAGATTACGGCAAGCACATAGCGGCACTGGAGCACCCTCTCGCTTTCGGCTTCCCCCTGTTTTGCGGAAGTCACGATCTGCTCAAGGTAGAGCATGGCATCATCGTATTTTTTTAGATTGAAATAGCAAAGTCCAAGATAATAGGCAATGTCCAAAGCATCGTCACCGGAAGGATCCGGCAATGAAAGGAAAAACGAAAGAGCGCCCGTATAATCCTTACGCTTATAGAGATTCAAGCCTTCCACCAGTCTGTCAGCCATAAGTTCCCCCTAAAACCACCCGTCTTTATAGCTTTTATCAACAGCCGCATCCGTACAAAGGGCTGAAACAGAAACGTAACCGTCCTTGACAAGAGCGTAATCGCTTGAAACTCCGCCGAAAGTCTCAATTTTTCCTCCCCCTTTGCAACGGCTCAAAAACGAACCGTCCGGAGAAACAGAAACCTCAACGCTGTCATGATAGTCACGCCTGCTTACATCAGCGAAGCGAACTCCTTTATAAGACTCAGCCGAGGGAGCATTTACATTTACAAAAAAAGCGTATCCGCCCCCCTCTTCTTTATTTCGGAGATTTCCGCACAAACCTATAAGCTTTTCTATGTTTTTTGCCGCAAAATCAGCAAGGGGCTTAAAAATATAGCCGTCAGACCCCTGCATCTTCTCCGCGCTCAGTGCAATACCGGGGATTCCATAAAGGCAGGCCTGTCTCGCAGCACCGCACGTTCCTGAATAAAGTATATCGGTACCGATGTTTCCGTCGCTGTTTATACCGGAAAAGACCACGTCAGGATGAAAAGGGATATAACCGCCCTTTAATGCCGATATAACGCAGTCAACGGGACTTCCGTCAAGGGCAAACGCATTCCAGTCCCTTTTTTCAAGCCGGAGCGCACGACCCATGGAAACCGAGCAAGACGCACCGGACCGGTTTGTCAAAGGAGCCGTGATGCAGACTTCATTGCCGGACTTTATGAATGCATCATAAAGGGCTTTGAGACCGGGAGCATCAATTCCGTCGTCGTTCGTCAGAAGAATCTTCATACCAGGCGGACACCGCGCGAAGGCTTCACAATCTTGCAGGAGGCCTTGAAACCGAATATTCTTTCATATTCCTGAAGGATTTCCATATAATGATCCACGTCAGAAGTCCTTATCACGCTGTATGTACAACGTCCGAACCCTTTTCCGGTAATGCGGCCGCAGCTTAGAGGAGTCCTTGAAGTGGCCTCTATTCCACCGAGCGAAAGTACACGCTTCAAAAGCCAGTCAATTTCAGGGCATGAAATGTCGTACAAGTCACGCATTCCCTCATGGCTTCTGTTTACCGCGCGCGCAAACCCTGTGAAATCAGATTTTGCAAGGGCAGACTGCACGTCAAGCACATAGCGGTGTTCGTTCATTATGCAGTTGAGATGCCGCCTCACATCTTCACCCACGACGGAAAGAACCTCATTTTTTTCCGCACTCCTGTCATCATATACCCAGCCACCGAAAGCGGTTGATTTAAGCTCTTTCAGTTCTCCCAAAAGAAGTACGTTTTCAGGCTGCATCAAGCTGTCTTCGTTCCATGTAGTGACCCTCGGCACGCTTGTATCGGTCAGTATCATGGTCATGTCCTTGAATTTGAAAGGCAGCAAAGTATATGTTGATTTTGAATGGTCAGTGAGGACGATGTTGTTTTCCTTTGAATAAATCACCGTGAATATGTCGGCGAGAGTATTGGGCATTCCCAAAAAAGTCCGGTCAGCCTTAAGCAGGATCTGAACCAGCATGTCATCCTTGCAGCGGAATTTGCAGAGGTCTTTCAAAGTCCATGCAGCGGCAATCTTCATTGCAGTCGTGATTCCGAACCCGGCAGAAGGAAGCGTGTCAGAATAAACGGTGAAATCAACGCCCGGACATTCAAAGCCGGATGAATTGAAGCCGTAGATTACGGATTTGAGCGAATTCGCCCATTTGTCTTCTTTTCTGACTTTCAGGCCGGAAATGCTGCACTTCTTTTTTTCGCCGAGCTGGACGAAATTGAAATGAAGGTTCGTATCATTACGGCGCGAAACAGCAATGAAAACAGGAATGTTCACAGCCATGGCAAGGGTCTTGTCCTTGAAAAACCATGTATGTTCTCCTATCATATGGACTCTTCCGGGAGCCTGAGCAACAGATTCAGGTTCGCATCCATATTCATTTTTGTGGGCTTCTACCACGCTCTCCAGCAGGGTATTCTTTGAAGCCGTCTTGTCAGTTTTCTTCTCTTTATCAGCCAAATTTTTCTCTTCCAAATTTTTTTAATTAGGCACGAAACATGCCGCAAAATCTCCACCCGAGCCTCAATCCGCCGGATTATTCTTCGGACGGACAAAAGAGACTGTTCCCCGATTGAATTTTTATTTCAAATTCATACAATAAAATATATAATGAATCAGTCGATTTTACAAGTTTTTTGTGCTTTTTTTTCAGGATTGCTGCAGGCCTTTTCAATCTCAAACGGAATTCTGCCGTTCGGATCGCCTTTTCTTGCGCTTTTTTCTCTTGTACCGATGTATTTTGCCTTTTACGGAGCGAAGACGTACAGAAGAAGCTTCCTGATATTTTTCGTCGAAACCCTGACAGTCCACATTTTTTCAAGTTCATGGCTTGCGAATTTCCACGGATTTGCTGTGTTCACGCTCGGAGCAAGCGCATTGGGAACAGGTCTTCTCGGAGGAATAGTCGGTCTTGTGCTGCACTTTTTCCCGGACAGGCTCCAAAAGATTTCTCCGCTTGAAGAAAATTCCGGCCGCAGGCTTTTTTTCATGCCGGCAAGGATAATATGGTTTTCCGCATCATGGGTGTTCTGGGAATGGATAAAATCTACCGGACTCTTGGCTTATCCGTGGGGAACCGTTTCCATGGCCGCATACAGATGGAAGATTTTCACGCAGATAGCCGACATAACCGGAGTATGGGGAATCACCTTCCTCTTCACTCTTTTTTCAGGCGTTCTGGCAGAGGGGCTCCATCTTTTCATGGTGATAAGGCACTCGCAGAACCCGGCTCCAATGGTCTTGAATTTCAGGTCATGCGCAAAATTCATGTGCATCATGTTCGCAGTGAGCGGAGCATACGGAATCTTCCAATACATTGCACCAAGAAACGTCACAAAGCAGATGGAAACCGTCATAGTCCAGCAAAACGTTGATCCGTGGGAAGCTGGTGACTTGAAGTCCATAAGCATTTCGGCAGGGCTTACTGAAAAAAAGCTTGAGGAAATGAGTGCAGAAGGGCGCAAACCAGATCTGGTTCTTTGGAGCGAAGGCACGCTCAACCAGCTTTTCCCCGGAAGCATTGAATATTATTCTGTATTTCCGGGTGAAGAAAGCCTGACTGAGTTCATTGGCAGGATGGACGTTCCGTTTATAATCGGAGGTACGGCCCTTGTTGACCCTTACAAGAAAAAATACACCAACGTCTCAGTATTGTTTGACAGGGAAGGATCGTATGCAGGATTCTATTCAAAAATGCACCTTGTTCCTTTTGCAGAGCTGATTCCGCTTTCTGACAATCCGCTCATGAGCTGGTTCATGAAAAACGTGGTAGGAATGCCGGCTTCAATGGCAGAAGGAAAACAAGGCGTCATCTTCAAGATTCCCCTCATGAACAACACGGTAAGAGGAACCGTTGCACCGCTCGAATATCAGATGGAACCATATGCAACCATAGAGCTTGACGACGACGGGCTTGCAGATTTGGAAAAGGCTGAAAGATACATACGTAACCCGGAAAGGAATCCTGATGCAAGCGTAAGTTTTTCAACCCCTATCTGCTTTGAAGATGCATTCCCGGATGTATGCAGGAAGCTTTTCAATCAGGGAAGCGAAATATTCCTTAATATAACGAACGATTCATGGTCAAAGACAGCATATGCAGAATACCAGCATTTTATTGCCGCAAGCTATCTTTCAATAGAATTCAGGACGACTTTGGTACGCTGCTGCAACTCTGGTTATTCAGCCGTAATAGGACCGAACGGAAAGATCCTTGCCTCGCTTGACGTTTTCAAAACCGATGCGCTTGACGTGATGATTCCGGTTTATGAGCACAAGCCTACTGTATTCTCACGCTACGGAGACTGGTTCGCATACACGATCATCGCATTGATGGCGCTCTATTTTATAGTTGAGACAACCAGATTCCGTACAGGCGGAAAAATCCCGAAAATCAAAATCAGCATAATAAGGGATGAACAGCCAAAGGATACGGTCGATTCTGAAGCTGATTCTGAAACCGGCCATGTATATCATGACGTTAAAAAAGATTCCGAAGAAAAAAGCAGCGCGGAGATTCATGCTCCAAAAACTCCTGCAACGCCGCTTACAACCTCAACAGCATATATACGCACGGATCTGTTCAAGGCACAAGAAACCGTAAAAACACCGGAGCCTAAAACAACGGCGCTCATACGCTTGACCAAGGCCGCAGAACCTGAAAAAGAAAAGACGACAGGCAGCGCAAAAACAACACGCACAAGGGCAACCAAAGCGGCGGAATCTGTGAAAGAAAAGGCAGCCGGAACAGCAAAAACAACTCGCGCACGGTCAACCAAGGCCGCTGAATCCGCAAAAGAAAAGGCAGCCGGAACAGCAAAAACAACTCGCGCACGGTCAACCAAGGCCGCTGAATCCGCAAAAGAAAAGGCAGCCGGAAC
>JAFOTA010000232.1 GCA_017421145.1 Treponema sp. | reverse complement strand
GGTGGCTTGGTTGGGTCCGCTGGTTCCCATCCGCATTTGTCGCACTTGTACTGTGGTGCGCCCGCTGGTTTTTTGCTTCCGCAGTTGGAGCAGAATTTTCCCTTGTTCTGTGTTCCGCATGAGCAGGTCCAGAATCCACCGGCTGCTGGCTTTGGTTTTCCGCATTCAGGGCAGAATTTTCCGCTTGCATTTGCTCCGCATGAGCATTTCCAAGAATCTGCGCCTCCCTGTGGTGCTGACTGCTGAGGGGCTGCCTGTTGCTGTGCCTGCTGCTGACCCATGGCAAAAAGGCTCTGTGCGTTCATGCCGCCTGCCATTCCAGCCATTCCCATGCCCATGAAAGCGTTCATTGCGCCGTTCGTGTTGTTTGCCGCAGCTTCCATTGCATTTGCCTGTGCGCTTCCGAGGCGCGCTGCAAGCATGGTTGGATCGGTATAAGCAGCCTGTTCCTGCATCTGCTTGATTTTCTTTTCATCTTCTTCGTCTGCCTTGATTGAAGAGATACCGAATGAAACGATTTCAATTCCGCGCAGATTACGCCACTTTTCAGAGAGCTGATCGTTCAGTGAATCGGCAAGTTCCGCCGTGTGTCCGGGGAGTGCCGAATAGCGGATGCCTTTTTCTGAGAGAACGGCGAATGCTGGCTGGAGAGCGGTCAAAAGTTCTGTCTTCAGCTGGCTGTCAATGTTGTCCCTTTTATAGTCACCGGAGACATTTGCACAGACGTTGGTGTAGAAAAGGATCGGGTCGGCGATGTGGTAGCTGTATTCGCCGAAGCACTTGACGGAAATGTCCATGTCAAGCCTTGCCCTCTGGTCAACTACACGGAATGGAACCGGAGCTGCCGTGCCGTATTTGTTTCCGATGATTTCCTTTGTATTAATATAGTAGATTCTCTGATCTTTTCCGGGTTCACCGCCGAATGTGAAACGACGTCCGATGCTCTTGAAAGTCTCAAGTATACCTTTTCCAAGCTTTCCTGAAAAGATGGACGGTTCTGTCGATGTGTCCCAAGTGAATTCTCCCGGCTCAGCACAAAGCTCAACAACTTTTCCCTGCTCGACGATAATCATGCACTGTCCGTCTGCAACCGCAATAACGGATCCTGCTGTTATGATGTTCTCGGTTCCCTTTGTGTTGGAGCTTCTTTTTCCTGCCCTGCGTACTCCTTTTGTCACAAGGACATCTGCCGGCATAGCCTCACAGTAAAAGAAATCTTTCCATGAATCTGCCAAAGCTCCGCCAATGGCTCCAAGTCCGGCTTGTATAAGACCCATTTTTTCCTCCTTAGGTTTATGCTTTTTTAAACAATCTTGGAATCTATTATATAATCAGTTTTTCAAATCATCAACATAAAAGAACCGTATTTTCCCTGTCTCTTATGCAGATTTTTTCCCTTTTACTCTTGTTTTTACACCGGAAAATAAGTAAGTTTTAGGCATAAAAAAACTCCCTGTTTATCAGTGCCGTCGCATACATTTCCGTACAAGCCGCTGACTGACAGGGAGTTTTGTTTTTATGCGTGGGATTATTGTCTTTCGTAAATTTGAGTGTCATTACCTTGGGTGAAGACAATGGTAACCCATGCATCGTTTGTTCTTCCCGTCGAAGTATTTCCCGAGAGTGTTACTGAAATGCTGTCACCGGATACAGCATACGTTCCTGATAAGCCTGATGAAGATGAGCCTGATGTTGCTGTGACTGTGTTTCCGCTGTTTGCGAATGTCAAGGTTGTGTTAACAAATGAGTTATACATGTTTATCTGTGATGGGTTTGCGGCAGTTGTGGTTCCATTCACTGTTGCTGTATACGTATCTCCGTTTTTTGTTATTGTACCGGTTTGCCCGTTGTATGTCATCGTGAGGGTATTTCCGCTCAATTTGTAGTTTGTGCCGTTCATTGTTCCTTCCACAAACTTGTATGTGCCGCCTGCAGGACTGTCAAACCTTTTTCCGCATGAAGTAATGCCCACGACCAAAGCTGATGCCAAGAGGACTGCGCCGATTTTTCCAAGAAATTTTTTCATTTTAATTCTCCTTTATGGTAAGTTTATATTTTTCATTATACCCCCCCCATGTATTTGTCAAGGGCAGAAGCGTTTTTTTGAAAGAAATTTCCGTTTACTCTTGTTTTTACACCGGAAAATAAGTAAGTTTTAGATATGGAAACTGCCTGACAATGAAAGCGGCGTTTCTATTACAAAAACAGGGGGATTTTATGTCTGAGAAATCCGGCAATTTTTTCAAAAAGCTGTTGAAGCCGTCGGGAATCATTACGATCTTGCTGATCGTTCTGGCGGTGTTTTTGGTCGCGTCAAGTACGTTTGTGGTCGATGAATCTGAGCAGGCCGTCATAACCAGGCTCGGTGCGTATTACAAGACTCTGGGTCCGGGTCTTCATATAAAGCTGCCGTTCGGAATCGACAAGAAGTATATAGTTGACGGAAGCAAGGTCGTAAAAACTGAGCAGTTCGGTTTCAGGACTTCAAGCTCCGGTGTCACGAATCAGTATACTAACGGAATCACGAGCGAGTCCACAATGCTTACCGGAGACCTGAACATCGTTGACGTTGAGTGGAGCATCCAGTACCGCATAGTTGATCCGAAAGCGTGGCTGTTTTCCGTTGAGGAACGCACGAACACCATCCGCGACATAAGCCGGTCTGCCGTAAATACATTGGTCGGTGACAGGGCAATCCTTGAAATCATGGGAAACGAAAGGACTAACATTGAAAATCTTGCGGTGGAAAGCATGAACGCGCAGTTCAAAAAGCTTAACATGGGAATCAATGTCGTGGCGGTAAAGCTTCAGAACATAATCCCGCCGAGCGGAGTACAGGAAGCGTTTGAGGACGTGAACAAGGCAATCCAGGATATGAACCGCTTTATCAACGAAGGTAAGGAAAGCTACAATTCCGAGATTCCGAAGGCACAGGGAGAAGCGGACAGGGAAGTGCAGGTTGCCGAAGGATATGCTGCTGAGCGCGTGAACAAGGCAAAGGGTGATGTGGCGCGCTTCAAGTCTGTTTACGAAGAGTACAAGAAAGCTCCGGCAATCACAAGGGAGCGCCTGTATCTTGAAACTATGGAAGAGATTTTTGCAAAGCAGTCCGAGGAAAAGAAACCCGCTCTTATTGATGACGAGCTGGAAAATATCCTCCCGATAAAGAATCTGGCACAGTAGGAGAAATAAAATGAAAAAAGCGGTAAAAACATATATCATATTGGGCGTTATAGTTTTGCTTGCGGCTTTGTTCCTTGCGGCAGGACCATTTTATATTGTGAACGAGGGCGAGCAGGTCGTAGTTACGCGTTTCGGATCGATTTCGGCTTCTCATACTGATGCAGGAATCTATGTCCGTGTGCCTTTCATTGACACGGTTACGAAATATCCGGCAAAAATCCTTTCGCTCAACGGTGATGACGAGAGAATTCCGACAAAAGAAAAGCAGTACATAATCATGGATTCTACGAGCCGCTGGAGAATAAGCGACCCGGTGGTTTTCTACCAGACTTTCAAAACGGTCGAAGGCGCATATTCCAAGCTCAGCGACATAATCGACTCGGCAGCACGCTCCGTCATTTCAAGAAACAGGCTCAGTGAGATAGTCAGAAGCAGCAATATAATCAACGAGGAACATAAGGAATCGATTGCCGGGACATCGGACATAAGCGCGGACGACAGTGCAGAAATCGAAGCTCTTGTGAACGTGAGCATGCAGAATGAAGTGGTTTCAAAAGGCCGTGAAAAGCTCTGCGATGAAATGGTCAGGGAAGCACGCCCGATGCTTGAGGAATACGGAATCGAGCTGATCGACATAGTTCCGCGTCAGATCAAGTATTCTGATGAGCTTACTGAATCAGTCTACAACAGGATGATAAAAGAAAGAAACCAGATTGCGCAGGCATACCGTTCGCTCGGTGAAGGAAAAAAAGCCGAATGGCTCGGTAAGCTTGAAAATGAAAAGCGTACCATTGAAAGTGAAGCGTACAGAATCAGCGAGGAAACAAAGGGACGTGCAGATGCCGAAGCCGCAGCAATATATACGGAGGCATACACGACGGATCCGCAGTTCTATGAATTCTGGAAGAGCCTTGAATCATACAAGAATACAATGGATGATTTCGACTCTACGTACAGCACTGCAATGGATTATTTCAAATATCTCTACGGACCTAACGGACGCAGATAGGAATTTCTTTTGAACGATGAACAGACAGTTAGTATTTGCCGAAAACAAAACTCTTTTTCTTGATACTTCCATGCAGATGGATGCATTCACAAAGTCCCGCATGGCTGACAAAATGGGCGAGGAAGGTTATCTGGCCGAAAAGACTGATGACGGCTGGAGATTTTCTCCCTGGGCTTTTACCGGAACAAGGCAGAATGAGTGCAATGACGAATCTCTGAGCATGGCTGCAAGAAAAGCAAGGGAAACTGTTTTGTTTGAAGGACCTGCATTTTCGGGGCGTACCCTGAAAGCTCTTTTTGACCTTGATTTTTCAAAGGAGCTTGGTGAAACGGAAATTTCATTCGTGACCTATGCGGCGGCAAGAGTCTGTTCAGTTCTGGAAGAGTCTGTAAAACAAAAGATTGACGTAAGCAACATAGGTGCGGGCGGAATCTTTATTTCTGCAGATTATAAAAAGGTGATTTTTTTACCGCGAGGGATTTTCGAGCTTTCAGTGACATGCGCAGGGCATCAGGCGGCATCGGAATACAACGGGCTGTTCATTAATCCTCTTTTGAAATCAAGTGCGGCGGTCAATTATACCCAGTCTGTCATTGCGTACAGGATGCTGACGGGAACATATCCTTTCGGCGAACTGGAAACTTCAAAGCGGTACTGGGATATAATCGATCATAATTATGTTCCGCTCAAAAACAAAGTCTGGGCGTTGGATGAAAAGCTTTCGTTTTTCGTTGACAATGCGCTCCAGAGAAAGGGCAGGGTAAAATCGCACGGTAAGAAAAAGGGAGAAAAAAAACACAGCGTCCAGGAAAAGATTTCCTCAATGATAACCGAAGCTGATTCCGACCAGATTGACATGTCCAAGCCGGGGCTTTTGCTTTCTTTTCCGCTTGAGGAGCTTTATAAGGAAACCGGTCTTACTGAAAAAGGTGAGATCCCGGCCGGTGGAAACGTACATGCGGTAATAAGAAAAGGAACCGTTTCGCCTGATCAGTTCGAAAAAAAGAGCCGGAAGGAAAACGAGGCGTTCCAGAAAAAGCTTTCCAAAAAAAGATGGCTCAGATCTCACCGCACTCATTTGACCGTTGCTGCATGCGCTGTTTTGGCTGCAGTTGTAGTAAGCGCGGTAATCATTACGGGAAACGGCAAGAATCCTACGTCAAAGGGACTTTCTTCTCTTGAAACCGTGCAGATGTTCTACAGTGCTTTCAATGCGCTTGATATAACCGGAGTCCAGGGCTGTTCATCCGGGCATGGCGGCGATGAGTTCATTGATCTTATGACTTCGGAAGTCGTTTCTTCGGGCGCAAGGTCTTTGTACAATGTGAGGCAGTCAAGCGTTTCTCCTGCGGAATGGTTCTGCTTCAATTATGATTTGAGCTACAATATTTTCGGCGTGTCGAATTTTTTCATTGACGGAGTGGACGGGGACATTTTCTTCAAGGGACCTCAGAAAAAAACTCATCCGAAATCAATAAGCGAAGAATACGGAATGTCGGTTGCTGAAGGCGCTACGAAAGATTATAAGGTGACCTATTCGCTTGTCCAGAGCCAGATGGAAGACGACCTTATAATCATAAATCAGATTGATGAAGTGCATCTTCTTTTTTACAGGGGACGCTGGGTCATTACTTCGGTTATAACGCACGAGGGTAAGCCTGAAAAAATAAGCTTCGCTTCGTTCAAAGATGATTTCAAATCTGCATGGGAAAAAGCGGGTGAAAATCCGAATGAAACGGCTGCAATGCTCAGGTCTTCATACGAATGGATTCCTACTGACATTGAGATTGACGGCGGTAAAAAACTTACGGAAGATACGAGGGATCCGCTTGAAATAAAATAAAGGAAAATCCGGCCATTTCGACTACGCTCAATGACCGGATGATTTGTTAATGGCCATTTCGACTACGCTCAATGACCGGATGATTTGTTAATGGCCATTTCGACTACGCTCAATGACCGGATGATTTGTTAATGACCATTTCGGTTGCGTTCAATGACCGGATGATTTGTGTTTTTGGGTTAGACTATAACGCCTTTGGTTGATGGAACGGCGCCGTTTCTCCGGGGGTCTATTTCGACTGCCGCACGGATTGCACGGGATGCCGCCTTGAACAAGCCTTCCATTTTGTGATGGTCGCTGCGCCCACGGATTGTGTCCAGGTGCAGGTTGCATTTTGCTCCGCCTACGAATCCCTGCCAGAAATCTTCGAAGCAGTCAGTCTGGAAACTTGCCTGTTTTCCGTCCTGATTTATTGAAACGAGCGGAACTCCGGTAAGGTTTGCATTGCATACGAGGAATGACCTTCCGCCGAAATCAACGCTGGCCTGCAAAAGACTTTCGTCCATCGGGTAGATGAAAAAACCTGTCCTGTATATTCCAGCGCAATCTCCGAGAGCCTTTGAAAAGCATGTTCCGAGCGCAATGCCTGTGTCTTCGATCAAATGATGCTGGTCAATATGCAGGTCTCCTGAAAGCGACCCGGACAAATCGAACATACCGTGCTTGCAAAAAGCCTGCAGCATGTGGTCAAAGAAACCGATCGGGTTTTTCACGCTGCATTTTCCGCTTCCGTCAAGGTTGAGGGTCAGCTTGATCTGTGTTTCAAAAGTGTTACGTTCGACAGCAGCAATACGTTCCATCAGTTACCCCCGTTATGCCATGACCATTTTAAGCTCGTATTCGAGGATGTCCGTTGCACCGAGCGATCTGAGGCGTGGAAGAAGGTTCGGGACTTCGCTCTTTTTTACTGCAATCTTCACTGCAAAACCTTTGTCACCGTGAAGAGGGGAAACAGTCGGGCTTCTCATTGACGGGAGTCCGTTCACCACTGCATCGAAGCTTTCTTTCGGCACGTTCATTTCAAGCATGACGCGGTCACGTGCATCGATGACGGATTCGAAAAGGCTTTTCAGCTCGAGGATCTTCTTTTTCTTTTCCGGGTTCTGCATTGCTTTCTTTGATGCGAACATGCATGTTGAAGAGCTCATTATTTCTGCAACTATGCGGAGTCCGTTTTCTATGAGAGTGCGTCCGGTTGCCGTGTTGTCAACGATCATGTCTGCATCATCCGGTGGGAAAACTTCGGTCGCGCCGTATGTGCGGATTACTTCTCCGTCCATGCCCCTGCTTTTGAGCCATTCGCTTGCAAGCCTTTCATATTCGGTCGCAACGATCAGATGGTGTGATTCAAGATGAGCGTCGTCTATTGCATTCGGAACTGCGGCTACAATGCGGACTTTGTCAAATCCAGTGTCGAGGATTTCTTCAACGTCTGCTCCGGTTTCTTTGATCCAGTCCCTTCCCGTAAAGCCCATGTCATGCGCTCCAAGCTCCAGGAGTTTTCCGATGTTCTGGGGTTTCATAACCTTTGCTTCAAGGTCATCCTGATTTACGGTCGGACGGTAAGCTCTTTCTGGAAGCGAGATTGAAATTCCTGCTCCTGCAAAAAGTCCTATTACGTGTTCATAAATTCTGCCCTTCGGCAACAAAATCTTAAGCTTTTCCATATAAGGATACTATATATGAAAACATGGGAATCTTCAACAAATTTTGATGGTTTGCATGAAAAAAGGCACCCCCGTTTTGGAAGTGCCTTGAATGCTGCATTTCTATGCCGCTTTTTTTAGAAGACGCTCGTTCTTACGCCAAGCGAGAATGTCGGAACGAAGCTCTTGTTCCATTCCAATCCGCTTACGTCTGAAGGAATGAACCAGACTGAAGGCTCGAAGTAGACCGCCCATGTCTTGAAGTACTTTCTGTCGTTGAAGGTCATCCTTGGGAATTCGACCTGCATCAACGCCGCTGAAAGAACTGCCGGACGGCCTGCACCGGAATCGCTGAACCATGAGAAGTTTGCTCCTATGGCTATTGTTGCGCTCAACCAGTCGAAGTCGTGTCCGAAGAAGTAGTTGAACGGAATGTAACCGATCTGTGCAATAACCTTCGCACTGATTACGTGTTCTCCGTAGCGGTAGCCTGTACCCTGCTCGGTTCCGAACAAGTTTGTAAAGAAATCTCTCTGTCCCTGCAAGAACTGACCGTATGAGAGCTGGATCTTTACTGCGTTGTCGAATGCCGTAAGTCCCACGCCCGCACTCCAGAGCGATGCACCCCAGAAGTTTACGTCGAAGTAGAGTCCCTGGATGAACTTAGGAATCTCGTATGCAGAACGGTCACCGCGGCGCAGGTAGAGGGTCACGTCTTCCAGTTCTACGTCATCGCTTGAAAGTCCTTCGAAGCGCATCTGCTGGTTGTAATGTCCTCCGGCACCAGGTGAAATCAGCTTGACTGTCGGCAATGTGCGGTCAACCTGTACGATCGTCCTTGTGATTGCTTTTTCACCGTTCTCCATTTCTGCCTTTACGAGCAGGAAGTGGAATCCTTCTGCAATGTCCTGGTTTTCAACCCTGTATTTCCAGTTGCCCTTTCCGTTGCTTGAAACAGGCGTGTATGTCTTTCCGTTGTCGAAGCTCAGGTATACGCGCTTTACGGTCTTTGCCTTGAGAGCAGTCTTTTGTTCTGACGGAAGGTTCTTGTCCTTGAGGGCCGCCTTTTCTTCCGCAGTGAGAGTATATCCTGCATCACCCTTTATGAGAGGACGGTTCACCGCAAAGTCTCCGTACATGAAGTTGTCGAGCGTTACCCACGGTCCGTAAGGATTGTAGATTACCGTCTGCTCCCTTGAAGAAACCGTTCTTTCGGTGTTCGTATGAGCGATTACCTTGTATGTGTGCGTTCCAGGAGTAAGAGTGAACGTTCCTGATTCGTACATGTCTGCGGCAATCGGTTCGTAGACCTCTTCCTCATATTCAGGGCCTGTGTATTCCTGACCGGCTTCTTTTGCAATCTGCTTTGCCCTTTCGATTTCTGCCTTCTTTGCCGCATTTCTTGCTGCAACTGCTTCTGCTCCGGCTGCGTTTTTCTTTTCCCTTTCAGCTGCCTTTGCTTCCGCATATTGAAGTTCTTTTTCGGTGAACTTGTCTTTGTCGAGCTTGATCTCCGGCTTCATGCGGAATGAGAAGTATCCTGAATCAGTAAGCTCGGTCGTAAGGCTCGGTATTTTCTGTCCGTCAACATAGAGGTCGATTGCAGTGACCGTTTCTTCGAAGCTGCTTGCAGTACCATAGATGTTGAATTCACCGTTCACGTATTCTCCGTTGAGCGGGTAGAGCAGGTCTGCTGAAACGAGCTTTGCGTCTTTTACTACATGTATGTTGCGGCTTACGTTCCTTGAGTTTCCGGCTTTGTCGTATCCTGAAATCTCAACGTTGTAAAGTCCGTCCTTGAGTTCCGAAACGTCGATTACCTGTGAGATGATTGACTCCGGGTACAAGTCATTTTCGGCGAGGTAATCAGGCATGTACTTTCCGTCAAGGCTCTTTATCTTCATGTACAGCTCGGTAAGCTGGATGTTGTCCGTCGTCTGGCCTGATATGACCAGGTTGGTTGAAATCGTGCTGTCATCAAGAGGAAGCTCCAGATTAAGCTCCGGCGCCGTATTGTCTATGTTGAGCAATGACGTGTAAAGGCTCGTTATGTTGTAGCCGTCCCAAATCTTCAGGTAGACCACGTGTGTTCCGTCCTGTACTACGCGCGTGTCAAATTCGTATGTCCACTGTGCAGGGGCTTCACGTGTCTTTCCTTTCACTACGACCGCATCATTGTAGCTTGCGCCGTTGTCAACGGAAATCTGCACTTTGTTGATTCCGTTCTTGTCGCTTGCCCATCCGCTCATGACGACGTGACCGTGGATGTGTCCGTCAATCTTCGGAAGTTCTACGCTTCCCTTCGGTTCTTCGAGGGATACGTGGAATTTGCGGCTTACAGGCTTTCCTTTGACTCCGTTTATGTCCTCTGCGTATACGGTGACGGTATGCTCGTTGTCGGTAAGTATGTTCAGAGGTGAAACGGCGATTTCGAAGCTTGACTGACCGTTTTCGTTCGGAATCATCTGGTAGTCGCTGTTGTCAATCTTGTAGTAGACCTTGAGCATCTCGCCGTTGTATCCCATGACTCCGTCGTCATCGTACATAACGCCCGTAATCAGGAAGTCCGTCGTGTTGACTGAATCTTCGAGCGGCATGTGGATTTCTGCAACCGGGAGGTCGCTTTCAGGGTCAACCGTGAAATCATATTTGTCCAATATCGTAGTGTTTCCTGAGATGTCGCTTACCACGAATTTCATGGAATCTGAAATCGGAAGTCCTTCTTGTCCCAATGACGTTGAAGGAAGTGCACCGGTCAGGATGTTGCTGTGAGAATCAAGCTCCGAAACTGATTTTGACAATGCAAGCAGTTCAGCTTTCTTTGCCGCATCTTCCGGATCTTCCGTTTCATCGGTCTGGGCTTCGGTGTGTGAGCTTCCGTCCTTGCTGAGTGAGTCTGATGCAGCCAGCGTGAAGTCTTTCTTTGTCCTTCCGTCCGGGCTGATGTACTGGATGTTTCCTACGTAGCTGTCATCTTTTACGCGGAATACGAACAATGTCTCACCGTTTACTTTGTCGCCGGCTTTTGGAACTACGATTGTGACTTCAGGAGGCGTGGTGTCCTTTCTGATCGCTGAGTTGAAGTATGACATCTTTCCTGCGTTGTCCGTTGCGCGTACCGTTACCGGGAGATATCCGTCAGGTAGGTTTGCAAGTGATACCCTTTCGCTGAACCGTCCCTTTGAATCATATCTTATAGGTTTCCAAACGGTTTCGCCCTCATTGTCGGAAGTGGTATATTCGAGTGCGGCCACTCCGTTTCCGTCAGATACTGTTCCTTCTATCGTAAGGAGATCCTTTATGTAGTCCATAGACTTGATGCTCGTTACGTTGAGCACAGGATCGGATGTATCGGCTATGATTGACACTGCCGGTGAAACCCACGCTCCGTTTGCATCGCTTATTGCACGTACTGAAACGTTTGCGTAAACTCCGTCGGTAATGGCTGCGAGCCTTATGATTTTTCCTTCAGATGTGACCCTGAGTCCGCTGTTTGACCTTACGAGGTTTGCGGAAATGTTTCCAGGGACGTTTGTGTATCCGATGAGAGCCGCATCGTTGTTGAGCACGTAGCGCCTGTTGGTCGGATCATAGACTGCACCGCCTGCCGTAGACCAGTAGACTCCTTCCGTATCATCGACGACTCCGTGGCTTCTGAGTATGCTTACCGTACCTGAGATGACCGTGCTGTCATTGATTTTTGCGGAAATCTTGACTATACCGGCCGGGAGACCTGAAATCGGGACTTCCGCTTCATATACGTTCGGAGTTCCTGTTTCTCGTATGGTTCCTTCCGGGAGAGGCTTGTCGTTTGCCGTCCATACAACGGATGTAACCGGAGATTCGGACCTGATTTTTGCAACGAGGGAGTGCGGATCTGTGTTGATCGTTCCGTCCCTTTCTTCAAGGATTTCCATACCGCTTCTATATGCGCTTCCGTCTACGCTTACGAAACGTCCTGATGCGCTTGTGTTCGGTTTGTTGACCTTTATGCTCGCAGATTTGAACACAAGGGTTGAATCACCAGCAGGCAGGCTTGAATAAGGCTTGTATTCGAATGTGGCTCCGGCCGTTCCCTGATATACGCAGACACCGTAGTACGGCATCTCAGGTCCGTCACCATGCAGCCAGTAATATGCCGGGGCAGCCGGTTCTGCAGCATCTCCTCCCAAAAGTTCTGCTGAAACAGGATTTGAGATTTTGCGTACAAGGACTGCCGTAGTGCTTGTTTTTCCTGAATCGTTTGAAGCGATGATTTCAAGGATCGAAACGCCGTCAACGAAATTGTCAGCAGTCAGGCTGATTGAGAATGCTCCGCGGCTTACCCTTACGTTCGTCGCTGATTCGAGCTTCGGCAAAGGAAGCACCTGTGAGCTTATGACAGTTCCGTTATCGTCATAATTTACCTTGGCTGAAAGAATCCTGTACCTTACCGTCGGTGTGGATGTGCTTGCTACCGTTCCTGAAATCAGCAGCTGGTTGGATGTGTCGAAATTCCTGAACACTTCTTTTGCAAGGCTGTCATCGTTCGTGAGCCTCAAAACAGGAGCCGTTTCGTTTGACGGGAAGTAGAGGTCGCCCGACGTGTATACGGCACCGGAAGATGTGGTGACCCTTACCTTGAACAGCGGTGTGGTTGAAGCTGACGCAAGTATGATAGAGTTTCCCGATACCTTTGCAGTGACGTTCTTCATTACAGGAACCGTCGTTATGGATGCGATTTTTCCGCCTACGAAATAGCCGGACACTGAACTGTTTTCATCCACGGTTATGGCTCCGTCTGCCGCTACGGTTGAATCATTGAAGTATATTCCGGGTTTGGTTCCGTAGAATTTGGTGTAGTTTGCAACGTTGAAGATTACGGTATGCGTTGAGCTTCTGTCGAATTTGTCGGTTGCGGTTATTGTGAGGAATGAAACGCCCCAAGGAATGTCCGCCGTTTCGAATCCTATGGCTACAGGAATTTCTTTGCTGCCGTTTCCTTCTATATCTTTGGAGATTTTGCCTCCGTTTCCCCAAGTCCAGTCATAATGCACGGATTTGAGTCCTGTTGATGATGAGACGTTGACCTTGTACTGGGCTGTGCTTTCCGGATCGATTTCCATTCCGTTCTCGAATTTTTCATCGCCGTATTTTTCATCGAGGAATACGGGTGCAAATCCTTTTGATGAGAACGTAACTGTGGAAGGATCGCCCTTGATGCCGAATTTGTCGACCGCGTATGCCGTGATATGGTGCTCGCCGTCTGTCAGTGCTCCTGGAATCGGATTGTAGAAAACACCGGTGGTTTCAAGCTTTACTTCTTCACCGCCGTCAACCGAGTAATGGATTGCCGCAACTCCGTCGTCATCTTGTGCAAGACCGCGGATGAACAGGCTTCCGTCATCTCCGTCAACTTCACCGACCGGATATTTTATTTCTATTGTAGGTTTGTCATCGGACTGGTCGACGTAGACTATGTTTCCGCCCTTTGAGCCTTTCTGCGCATTTACGAAAGTCCTTGACGTAGTGACGGCGTTGTCCATGGTGTCTACGGTGCTGATCGTGAATTCCATTGAATTCTTTACTATGCGTGAGTCAAGTTCAAGCGCCCAGTACGGGTTTCCGGCAGTAAGCTCGAATTCTCCTTCAAGCGCACCCCACTTGTATTTAAGGCTCTTGATACCGTTCCTGTCTTTTGCGTATCCGGCAATCGTGAAGATTCCGTTGACCGTTTCTCCCGGAGCAGGAGTTACTATTTCCAGTTCAGGACTTGCATTGTCCACGAAGCAGAGAAATGAGCTTATACCTACAGTGCCGGCTCCGTCGATTGCCTTGAACCAGATGAGCTTCGGGCCGTCTTCCATTTTTTTCGTTTCAAGAGGAAGGGAGAAGCTTGCATAGCTTGTGAATCCGTTTTCGTCAGGGGTTGAAAGCTTGTGCTCCTTGATTTTTATAGGTGTGTAATGCTCTCCGCCGTCGGTGCTGTATTCAAGCGTTGAAACGCCGTTACCGTCGGTTACGCGTCCTGCAAGCGTGACTTTTCCGCTTATCAATGCTCCCATGGCGAGGTTTGTGACCGTCGTTACAGGTGCATTGCGGCAAAGCTGCCATTCCACGGTTACGGCATGACCTGTCTTCGGCTTGACTTTTGATTCGTCAAGGACTCCGTCTTCATTGTAGTATGCGTTCGGGTTTCCGTTGTCGATACCGTATGCAGTGACCGTGTGCTTTCCTTCCGGGAACTGCGTCGTGTCAAGGTAGTATGACCAGAATTTCGTTCCTTCTACTTTGACCGGATTTTCCTTGTCGCCGTCGATTATGAGCCATACTTCCGAAACTTCGTCGTCATCATAACATGTACCGACTATGTTCAGGTTTCCTTCAACCTTCATGTTCGGGGTTGGGTTCGTGATGTTGATCACCGGAAGGTCGGAGTCTTCGTCTATGAAGAGGTTGTAGGGTCCGGCTACCGCGGTGTTCCCGGCCTTGTCAGTCGCTTCTGCGTAGACATTGTACTTGCCGGATCGGTTCTGGATGTCAAAAATTTCCGTCCAGCTGTTTTCCGCCCCGACTGATTTTTGCATGACCTCTTTTTTTCCGCCTGCAAAAGCGGAAGCCGAAATGCAGATAAAAACAATCGGTAAAGCGAATTTCTTGAAAATAAAAAATCTCCTATCCATAGCCATCTTCCCTATAAAATATGGTGTTCTCCGAAAAATCGGAAACCGCCTACGAATTCCAAGCCGCATTAAACTGCCGGAACCGTTCTAGCAGAATTAACCGGGAAGCATAAAAGCAACCCGGATCTAAAAACTTTTTTATTAGAAGAATAAAATTTTCCCATCGACTTATCGGCAAAAAATGGAAAATTCTTGAGTCAGGCGGTGCTCCTGTCTGTTTCTAAGAGCCGCACTTGATTCCTTGGAGGACTTTTCCTATGCTGTCGTGTATGACCAGATCAGCGATGGAATCACCGGGAGTGGGATCCCTGTTGATCAGGACTATGTGACTTCCGTGGAAAGCCCGGATAAAACCTGCGGCCGGATAGACGGAAAGAGAAGTTCCTCCTATTATGAGAAGCTCCGCTTTGTCCAGTGCGGAAAGCGTTTTTTGCACGACCTCATCATCAAGGCTTTCTCCGTAAAGGACGACATCCGGCCTTATCATTTCTCCGCATGCAGAACAACGGGGAATCCCTTCATGGTCAGCGTGCGAAGCCACATAATCCCCGTTATAGAAAACATTGCATGCAGTACAATGGTTACGCATCACCGAACCATGCAGCTCCAGCACGTTTTTGCTGCCTCCGGCCTGGTGAAGCCCGTCGATGTTCTGCGTTATGACTGCTTTGAGCTTGCCTGATTTTTCCAGCTCAGCAAGCTTTATGTGCGCCGCGTTCGGTTTTATCCCCGAAACAAGGATTTTTTCACGGTAAAAACGGTAGAATTCCCTCGGATTTGAGTACAGGAATCTGTCGCTCAAAATTTCTTCCGGCGGATAATCCCACTTCTGGTGGTAAAGCCCGTCCACGCTGCGGAAATCTGGAATACCGCTCTCCGTTGAAACTCCAGCTCCTCCGAAGAAAACGATGTTCGAGCTTTCATCTATATAATTCTGAAGAGTGTCCGTCTGTTCTTTCGTAACGCTCATATACGGCTCCTTTTCTGCATGTCATGACAAAAGCCCTTCAAGCCCTTGTCTCCTGTAGATAAAAGCCAGCCTGCGTCCCATG
>JAFOTA010000033.1 GCA_017421145.1 Treponema sp. | reverse complement strand
GATTCCGGGGCTGTCTCAAGGTTGAAGGACATTATTTTTGTTTAGTAATGCCGCGTTGCAATTCTGCTGAGGTCTGTAATGGGCCAGCAGGTTTACTTTGCGGACATGGTAATATTTTTATAAGGAGTAAGTTATGGCACTTACAAAAGAAACAACTTCCGCTATCGTCGGAAAGTTCGGTGCAAACGCAAACGACACCGGAAACACGAAGGTTCAGATTGCTCTTCTTTCTGAACGCATCAAGGAACTGACCGCTCACTGCAAGGCTTTCCCAAAGGACACAACAGCTTCTCGCAGCCTTCTGAAAGCAGTCGGACAGAGACGCAAGATGCTCAAGTACATGCAGCGTACAAACCTCGAAGGTTATCGCGCGCTCATTAAGGAACTTGGAATTCGTAAGTAAGTCGCGTAGGGCAGTCTGATTGCTTGACGTAATCGGGCTGCCTTTTGTTTTTGTGTGGAATGGACATCCGGCTGTTCAAACGGAATGCCCTTTGGTAAAAAGTATAATTCAGAAGGAAATTATGGTAGAAAGAGTAACCAGAAAAATCGGCGACACAGAGCTGATTCTTGAGACCGGAAAAATCGGTAAACAGGCAAACGGTTGTATTTATGCCCAGTTGGGCGGTACGGCTGTCATCGCAACGGTATGTGCTTCAAGCGACGCAAAGGAGGGACTTGATTTTGTTCCCGTTACCGTTGATTACAATGAGAAGTTTTATGCCGCAGGAAAGATTCCGGGTGGTTTTGTAAAGCGCGAGGGAAGACCCAAGGACAAGGAGATTCTTGTCAGCCGCCTGATTGACCGCCCGATGAGACCGCTTTTCCATCCTGAGTTCGGTCGTGAGCTTCAGATTGTTCCGACCTGTGTGTCTGTGGACGGAGTGAATCCACCGGACATCCTTGCGGTAATCGCATCATCAGCAGCCGTTACAATCAGTGACATTCCCTTTGACGGACCTGTTGCGGGAGTGCGCGTAATCTATTCTAACGGTGAGTATATCCTGAACCCGACCTACGAGCAGATGGGAAAGTCTGAGCTTGAGATTGTCGTTGCAGGAACCAAAGACGGATTTACAATGGTAGAAGGTGGAGCAAACGAAGCCACCGAAGATATAATGCTTGGAGCCTTGGAAAAAGCCGAGGGATTCATCCGTGACATGTGTCTTTTGCAGGAAGAGCTCAGGGCAAAGTGTGGAAAGGAAAAACTTCCCCTTGTTCCCTCAACTGCTGTTCTCGCAAACAAAGAGGCCATTGAGGCTGAGGCAACTCCTCTTATGAAGGAAGCATGTTTCCAGAAGGGCAAGATGGCTCGTGGAAACGCCGTGCATGACGTAAAGGCAAAGATTGCTGAAAAGTATGCCGAGCAGCTTGCTGATGAGACTCAGAAAAAACTCTTCGACGCTCTCTTTGATGACATCCAGTACAATCTTCTCAGAAAGAGCATCCTTGAAAACGGAGTTCGCATTGACGGACGCGGAACCGAGGAAATCAGACCCATCACTTGTGAGGTCAACGTTCTTCCCCGCCCGCACGGAAGCGCTCTCTTTACACGTGGAGAAACTCAGTCTCTTGCCGTCACCACATTGGGAACCGCAATGGACGAGCAGGTTTATGACGACATTGAGGGAGACCGCAGCGAAAACTTCATCCTGCACTACAACTTCCCGCCATATTCAGTCGGTGAGGTAGGTAAGCTTTCAACTGGCCGCCGTGAGATTGGTCATGGAAATCTTGCACGCCGCTCACTCGCTCCGATGATTCCTTCAAGGGAAGAATTCCCATATACAATCCGTGTTGTTTCTGAAATCATGGAATCAAACGGTTCTTCTTCACAGGCTTCAACATGCGGTGGATGTCTTTCACTTCTTGCCGCTGGTGTTCCAATGAAGAAGATGGTTGCAGGTATTGCAATGGGACTCATCACAGAAGGCGATGAACAGAATCCATACAAGAAATACGCAATCCTTTCCGACATCCTTGGTGAAGAGGATCACTTGGGAGACATGGACTTCAAGGTTGCAGGAACCCGCGACGGTATTACCGGATTCCAGATGGACATCAAGATTGCCGGTGTTTCAATGGACATCATGCGCAAGGCACTCGCTCAGGCAAAGGCAGGACGCAACCACATCCTTGACATCATGGAGAAGTGCATCAACAAGCCTCAGCCCATCTCTGCTTTCGCTCCGAAAATTGACAGCCTGAAGATTCCTGTTGACAAGATTGGTGCTCTCATCGGACCCGGCGGAAAGAACGTCAAGGCTCTGTGCTCTCAGTACGGTGTCACAATCAACACTGACGATGACGGAACCGTTACAATCTACGGAAAGACCGGAACCGCTACCGATGCAGCAAAGAAAGCTGTCCGTGCAATCTGTGAGGATCCGGAGCCAGGCACAATCTACAACGGTACGGTCAAGAGAATCATGGACTTCGGTGCGTTCGTGGAAATCCTCCCTGGAAAGGAAGGACTCTGCCACATCTCCAAGCTTTCAAGACAGCGCGTGGAAAAAGTTACCGATGTTCTCAAGGAAGGACAGGTCATCCCGGTCAAGCTGCTTGAAGTGGACAAG
>JAFOTA010000231.1 GCA_017421145.1 Treponema sp. | reverse complement strand
ATCCATGACCTGAAGGAGTATGTTGAATATGTCGGCATGCGCTTTTTCTATTTCATCGAACAAAATGACCGAATGTGGATTTCTCCTCACTGCATCCGTAAGAAGGCCGCCTTCTTCAAATCCCACGTATCCGGGCGGGGAACCTATAAGACGGCTTACGGTGTGCTTTTCCTGATATTCGCTCATGTCGAAACGGATTAGGTTTTCACCAAGCTGCTTTGAAAGGACTTTTGTAAGCTCTGTTTTTCCGACTCCCGTTGGACCTACAAAAAGGAAAGATGCTTCCGGTTTTTCTGTGTCACGGAATCCTGCCCTGGATTTTTTTACCGCACCGGCCACAAGACGCACGGCTTCATCCTGCCCGAAGATTTCAGAGCCTATGTTTTTTTCAAGGGACTTTAGTTTTTCGCTTTCGTCAAGGCTTACGTCCTCAACCGGAACACGCGCCATTTTTGAGGCAATTTTTTTGACCGTATCGACGCTTACCGGAACCGGGCTTTTTTTCTTTTTTGATTTTCCGCTGGATTCATTTTTTTCATCCGGGAAAAGCTCCGCCCTGTGGATTTTCGTATATGCGCCTGCTTCGTCCATTAAGTCTATAGCTTTGTCGGGAAGCCTCCTGTCTGTCAAAAGACGTGCAGAAAGATTTACCGCGCATTCAAGCACCGGCTTAGGATATTTTACTCCGTGGTATGATCCGTATTTTGGTGCAAGCCCCTGGAGGATTTTCACTGTATCCTGTTCCGAAGGCTCCGGGATTTCGATTTTCTGGAATCTTCTGGAAAGCGCATGGTCGGCTTCAAAATATTTTTTGTATTCTTCCGCAGTGGTCGAACCGATGCACCTTACTTTTCCCGATGTGAGGAGTGGCTTCAAAAGATTCGCGGCATCAAGGCTTCCTCCAGAAACAGCCCCCGCTCCAACGATCGTGTGGATTTCATCTATAAAAAGGATTGCCTTTTCGCATTTCAGAAGCTCCGAGCAGAGTTTTTTTATGCGCTCTTCAAAATCACCGCGGAATTTGGTTCCTGCAATCAGCGCACCCATGTCGAGCGAATAGATTTTGAAATCCTTTAGCATCTCCGGTACTTCTCCGGCCGCTATTTTCGATGCAAGACCTTCCGTTATGGCTGTTTTTCCGACACCGGCATCCCCGACATGTATCGGATTGTTTTTTGTCCTACGGCAGAGGATTTGTATTGTCTGCTCAATTTCATCCTCACGCCCGATCAGCACGTCGGTTTCTCCTTTTTCCGCTTTTTCGGTAAGATTCACGGTGTAAAGGTCGATGTATTTGGTCTGCACCGTGGGTTTGATCCGAATGTCACTACCATCGATATCACTACCATCGAAATCAAAATCATCTTCGGGGAAGTCATCGGAAAATCCGTCTTCATATTCATTATAGCTTCCGAAATATACAGGTCCGTCGTCCGGGTTTCCTTCGCCGCAGTTTCTCATGTAGCTGATTTCTTCAAGCAGATGCAGTCGGTCGATCCCGTTTTTTTTCAAAAGATATGAGCAGAAAAGATTTGCGTCGTCGAGCATGCTTACTATTACGTCATAGATTTCGACATTGTTTTTTTCTGCGCTTGAGCATTGTAAAAAAGAGCGGTTAAGGACGCTTTGGAGTCCCATGGTCATGATAGGCTCGTATTTTTCATCCTTCAGTTTTTTTGAGGTTCCTGCAACGATCGGGACATTTTTCTGGAGATAATCGGAAAGGCCTTCGGTCAGTGAAATAACGTCAACTCCGCAGTCAAGCAAAAGGTCGATTACTTCAGAATTTTCGAGGAAAGAAGACAAGAGATGCTCCGGCGTAACGAATTCATGCCGGTTTCTATACGCTTCGTCGAAAGCCTTGTCCAGATTTTCTTTCAGGATTTTGTCCATGTCCATAAAATCAGTTTTCCTCCAGTTCGCATCTGAGCGGAAATCCTTCTTTTCTTGCAAGGCTGACGGTCATTTCCTTACGGGTCAGAGCAATGTCATAGGGGTATACTCCTGCAATCCCGCGTCCTGTCGTATGTACGGATTCCATTATTTTCACGGCATCGGCACTGTTTTTGTGAAAGACCTGCTTCAGCACCTGAACGACGAATTCCTTGGTTGTGTAGTCGTCGTTGAAAAAAATCACCTTGTAGCTTGAAGGCGGTTTTATGTCTATGTCTTCCTTGACCGCGCCGGAAAACGAAAAGTCAGTTCTATAAGCCATGGCGCGATTATATCACAGCCGCCGGATAAGTTCAATTTCAATATTTGCCGGCGGAACGTGCGCAACGTTATTTTTTCAAATCGAGCGGAATGGTTCCCGTGGCTTCAAATTCGCCGTTCAGTACGCCCCACATTGCGGAGAAGGAATATGAGGAATACGAGTATCCGCAGATTATGGAATCAACCCATTCAAATCCGTCAAGCACGAATACAGGGGAAAGCACCGAGAAAATTATGACTTTTTTGTTCAGCGCCCGCAGCCTTTTTGCTATGTTTGCCGTGTGCCAGTCATAGACCGTTATGATAATTGTGTCGTATCCCCTTGCAATGTAGACAAGGTTCTGTGCATCCCAGCTGTCGATGTTGGATTCATCGTAGCTAAGCTCATAGCTGAACGTGTATGTCTTTGCATTCGGATATCTGTCGGTTCCGCCCTTGAAATAGTCGCTGAAAGGACCTGTTATGAGAATCTTTTCGTTTTCGGCCGGATGATAGGGGAGTGATTCTCCTTTTTTGTACACGCACACTGATCGGCATGCCTGGTCAAGGAAAAACGCCTGTCCTTCCTTGTCCGGAATATATTTTGAAAGCTTGGTTTCGTCCGGGTAAAGCGGAGCCGCATTGTCGCTCTTGAAATACTTGAGCTTGTGGTAGATTACGTTGTATGCGGAATCTTTCACCCTGTTCCTGAATGCCGGTACGTTTCTCATGCGCTGTATGTTGGTCGTCCAAAGCTCACTTGCAAGCGGAGCCGTGGTCGATGAAAGAACGATGTCGTTTCCTGCTTCTATTGCAAGTGTCACTGCATGGGAGAGCGATCCTGCATATTCCGTTGCACCGTTCATAGTGATGTCGTCGGTGATTACCAGTCCCTTGTATCCGAGCTTGTCGCGCAGAAGGTCAGTCAGCATGAATTTTGAAAGGCTTGCCGGAGTTCCGTCTGGTTCGATAAGCGGAAATGAGAGGTGTCCGCTCATGATTGAAGGGATTCCTGCTTTTATGAGCGTCTTGAATGGAACCAGCTCCCTGTTTTCAAGCGTGTTCATGTTGATTTGGATTTCAGGCAGTTTTCCGTGGCTGTCCAGTCCTGTGTCACCGTGTCCAGGAAAGTGCTTTGCCGTGGGGATCACTCCTGCATCGATGGAACCCTGTGAAAAAGCTTCGCCGAGTATTCCTGAATCTGAAGGGCTTTCTCCGAACGAACGCGGGCCGATGACCGTGGAATCATAGTTTGAGTAAAGGTCGACCGTAGGCGCGAAATTCATGTTGATTCCTAGAGCCTTGATTTCCCTGTTGATATAATATGAAGAATAATACGCGTCATAAGGATAGCCGGATGAACCTATGGCCATGTTTCCCGGAGTGACCGACGTTTCTCCCTTTACGTGGCGTATCCATCCTCCTTCCTGATCCGTTGCCACAAAAAGAGGAATCTTATATTTTCTTGACGAAGCTTCGGTCTGCACTTCCTTTATGGAGCTTGCAAGCTGCTTGAGGTTCGCCGTGTTCCATCCGAATACTTTTACGCTGCCCAATCCCCTGTCTGAGACCCATGCCTTCAGAAGATTGCTTGGTTCTGCTCCTGCCCATCCGAACATAAGGATCTGGGAAAGAAGCTCCTCATCTGTCATGCGGTCAACGAGTGCCTGTGCAAGTACGTCGTCTGCATAATCGCTCCAGAAAGTTATGTTTTCGGGAAGTGCGGCCGCTTTTACGGAAAGGCTTTGCTCATCAGACTGTGACCAAGCCGGAAGAAGTGAAGAAACTACTATAAAAACCGCCGTCAGTGCATGCGGAACATAAAATCTGCGTTTGTTGCTTTTCATTATATTAAGAATATAATCCAAAAGACTAAAAATTTAAAGATGTGGCAAGGGAAACTGAAAAAGGATCTGCCCCCGGTTCGTGATGCGGATAATAGCAGAATGACGCTCCTATGGTTGCCATCACCTGAGGATTTGCCATGGCTCCTGTGTTCGGCGTGCATTGGAGGACGGCCGTAAGCTTCAGTGAATCGGTGTATTTGAGTCCTGACCATGAAAAAAGCTTTTCAGCCGCGTTCAACGGATTTATCCCCCCGTCATGGGAAAGTATGATGCCGGTGTATGTAAGCACCGATACAATGCGGTTGAAATATACCGGGACATACGGAGGACCGTTCTGTATCTCAAAATCGAACAGAAGGATTTTTGCATATCCGCCCAGGATTTCGTTCGGTGAAGGAGCATACGAAAGACACAACCGCAGCGGAAGATTGTATGTGAATCCGTCATGGCAGTCCACCGGAATCAGATTGGGAATCCTTACGAGGATTGACGGAAACGCGTAGATATAGCCCAGTGCGTTGTGGAATCCGCCTTCAATTGAGTTTACGGAAATAAAATCTGCCGTTCCCTGTGCTATGAATGCAAGCGACTGGTACATTCCCGGCCCGGTCGATATTGAGGAGCCGATCTGGAAAATCAGCTTGTCGGAAAAAGTAAGGAACCTTTCGTTTTTTGAATATGTATAGTCTCGTCCGAAAAATATGTCCGCATTGTTCTGTGCAATGAAAAACCCGGATCTGCCGAATGTAAGTGCGGAAGAAATCTCAGTGTTCAGTCCTGTCTGCATGTATCCCGAAGCATCGAATGCCGTCTGTAGAAGAACCGAATACTTGAAAAGCTGCGTGCTTGTTCCGCCGGAAATCTTTGCACCAAGAGCCGCTTCAAAATTTTCTCCCTGGATGTATGAAAACGGCACTGCACCGGGGTTGATTCCTGCCATGACTTCAAGCTGGCTTCCGTTCCAAGCGTCCGTGCACATGTAGCTTACGCCCGGAAAGTAGATGCGGCTTTCTTCTTCCGCGAACATGTTGAAAACCGGAATCGAGCAGAAGGGGAGTATGTCGCCCTTTAAAAATCCTCCGTGGAATTTTTTTGACGGGATTTCCGGCTCCTCTGTTTTTTCCGGAATCTTTCCGTCCGAAGTAAAATCTGTTTTTTCTTCGATGACCGGCTTTTTGATTTCCTTGAATGAAACTGATTCTTTTTGCGTGACAATAAGCCTGTTTTCGCTTATGAAATTTCCCGTGTGCATGAAAGATTTTTCTCCGCAGCAGATTACCGGATTGTAGACTCCGCCTGAAATGTCCGAATTCATGAGGGAAACCGCCGCTTCATCCTGACCGAAATCCAAAAGTCCGAGCCTTGGAAAAACGTCCTTTGAAGCCCATGAAAAAAGAAGCCTTGCACAGTCTTTTCCGTCCTGAAATCCTGCCGAAAGATTCCTCAATGAAATGCCGTCATCCATGCGCACTTCTTTTATGACCGGGGAGCTTGTTTCAATCATGTCCATGACGCAGATTGACCATGCCTTTCCGTCTTTTTTTATGAAGGCTGTCTTTCCGTTCCCGGCATCAACAGGGCTTAGTATAATCTGGTATTCGGGAAAATCATGCCTGCGTACAAAATCAAAAGAAGAAATGCGGCCTTTTTTTAAATTGATTTTCCAGAGCGAAAGGCTTGATTTCTGGCACTCCGTTTTTACCGCCAAAAGATACAAGCCGCCGTCTTTTTCGATGATGGATCCGTCACGCAATGAAAGTTCCGGGACTTTTGTGAGCGAGCCGTTTTTCATGTCATATACGAAAATCTCGTTCCTTGCGTTTCCCTGGTTTATTGAAATCCTTCCTGCGGCAATATAGTCTCCGCTTGCAGAAATCTTTATGGAAGAAATGTTTTTCAGCGAAAATATTTTTTTTGCACGGCCGGCCTCTCCGTTTTCCCATTCCGCAAAGTAAACCGACGATGATTTTTTTTCTATCCAGGCCACGCCTTTTTTACCCGCCGTAAGCGAGTCATAAACGGCTCCTGATGATTTTCCGTATTTGTAATATCCGCTTCCCGGATTTTCTGATGGGTCAGCCGGTATTGAAGGGACTTTTACGGAAGACCTGAAATCTTCCCATGCCGTTTTCATGCTGATTCCGTATGTTTTTTTGAATGCGCCTTCATAGGTCAGCGATTTCATGTTGATTCCCGTGTACCAGAAAAGCGCGTATTTTTCCATGCCGTATTTTTCCTGAAGCCATTCCGTGAACGGTGCGGAAAATCCGTATGCAAGGCTTCCGGCAGGATATGTGTCCTTTGCTCCCGTAACGCTTGTGTACGACGGAAAACTCCCCTGAAGAACCGACTGCCTTACCATGTGGAGAAAATATCCGTCATTGAGCCTTCCTTCGCCGCCCTTGCTTTCTTCTGCAACCGAAGCTCCTTCTTTTATGAAGCTCGTCATGGTCACAAAATATCCGAAATTGTAGATGTCGCCGAAAATGCCGTCCAATGCTTTCCAGAACGGAGTCCTCATGTTGTTCGTCACCGCATGCGTAAGTTCGTGCCTGAACGTTCCCTTTATGTCGGAAAAAACTGCAAGGCTGTCATTTGGAACCGTATCAAGGATCGTTATGTGGTTTGATGAGAAATTCGAAAAGCTTGCGTTGAAATTGTCCGTTGCGGGGCTTATCGTGACCGTCATCCTGAACTGGGGTGCAGTGCCGAGACCCGAACAGATTTCTTCATATATTCCGTCCGCGCTTTCATAAAGGACTTTTGCCGTGCTTTCCGATCTTTTCGGATAAATCAGGTCGAACCATTTTGTCGATGAAATGCGTATGTCTTTTTCGCCCCAAAGGATTCCGTCAAGGCAGAAAATCAGTGCCGGAGCAAAAATCAAAATGAATATGGAAAGGAACAGCTTTTTTTTCATGCCTTGTCTTCCAGATTATAGAGCAAAAAAAATCCCGGCAGTTCAGTTTGATTGCACGGAACGACCGGGTTAAAAAGGCGTCTAGCGGAGTCGAACCGCTTCATAGTGGTTTTGCAGACCATCCCCTTCCCGTTTGGGTAAGACGCCGTGATGTATGACAATATAACGCTTATTGACGCAAATGTCAAGTATCGTCAGGACTTCGGCATGAATTATTTGTTCCTTCTTATCATCAGTATGAATGCGATTATGAAAAGGAGTGACGGAACCGACGCAAAGAAAAGGGATGTCAGCGGAATGCCGAATACAGTTATCGTTGTGGTTGCGGCAACCCCGAAATCAAGGAGCATGTTGTAGACTATCCCCGCGTATCCGATTACGGTTCCCGCAACAAGGCTCATCCACGCGGGATCCCTTGTCCTGCTCCAGAGTATTATGGAAAAGAATGCAGCAAGTCCGCCCAAGACGAGCTTTATTATATACAAAATCAGTTGTGGCTGTGTCATGTATCAATTATCGGACGGCTTGAACGGATTTTTTAAAAGTTTGCTGAACACTCCGAAATCTGCGCCGAAAGGAACGATGCTTGCCCCCTCGTACAAAGGATTTATCACCACGGCACAGTCAAGGCAGTGGCACACGAAAGATTTGAAATCCTCCTTCGATATTACGTCCTTTTTTATGTAGAGGTAGGGTCCCTTTCTTTCCCAGTACGGAATCAGCGCACGGTCGTATATGAACCAGTTTTTTTCTTCCCTTTCCTGGAGCGCCTGAATCAGATTGTATATTGCCCTTGCCGACGCTGCTTCAATCGGGGCGGGTAGATGTGCAGTCCTGAACGAGTCCTGCATGTGGGAGAGCTTCACTTCCATTTCCGTGCTGTCTTTTACCGCAAGTATGAAGATTCCCGATGTCCATGGAAGGGGTGGCTCCAGTATCGCGCAGTCAACGCTTGTCCAGTCAACTCCTGTGCATGACCATGGCCTGTAAACTGAAGTTCCCTCCGCCGAGACGTTCAATGCGGCTTCCATCGCTGATTTTTTATCGTGGAAAACATAAATCTTCCGTTCAGAACCGAACAGGGTTGAGACCGCCTTTTGAAGACGGTATGAAAAATCAGTGCGGTAAGTTCCGGTTATGCCCCTTTCGAGCGCGTTTTTCAGCATGGTGAAAGCGGAGCCTCCTCCCCAGCCGAGTATTGCGCGTCCGTTTTCCTGGAACATGTCCGTAAGACGCTGGTTTTTCGCCGTGTAGAGGAATGGTCCCCTTGCCCTTTTTACGGTTCCGAAACGCTTGTAAATCTCTTCAGATAAAAAATCAGTTTCTTTCATAAGCCGCCGCAGTTTTTAGAGTGATGAAAGCTTCT